>MWCI01000004.1 GCA_002069965.1 Spirochaetes bacterium ADurb.Bin218
TGAAAGCCTAAATAGTTCTCTTGAGCGGTTTTCGCATAGAGTTAAAAGATGGGGCAAAGGAGACATGAAGAAGAGATGGCTTGCTTCGGCAATTTTACAGAGTGAAGAGCGGATGCATCGACTCAGGGGATTTATGGGTATTAAGCCTCTGATAAAAAATATGGAAAAAGTATTGAGCGAAGAAAAAATTAAAATTGACAAGAAGATTTGTTGAGGATATGAATGTTATACTGCTATGGAATTTCCACTAAAAGCGGGACAAGCTCCACATTAATACTTTTGAAAAGATGCTTGAGTTATCAGAGACAGAGGTCTATATATTTGAGCCCGGTAGCTATAAAATAAGATGGGTAAATCACTTTGCAAAGAAAAATACAGGCTACAGCAGATTAAAATTATTATCCTCCACTGTTATGATTTTAAATCCAAGTTTTAGCTTAGAACGCCTTGATGCTGCTTTAAGCTCACTTGTAAAGGGGGAGGAAAACTTTAAGCTTTTTACCACAACTTTTGTTCGCAGCAATGGAAGCAAATATCCTGTTGAGGTCAACATATTTTTTGATAAATCAATGAATATCTTTGTTGCAACAGCTCATGACATAACTGCAAAAAAAGAGATGTTTAAGGCCTTTGAAGAAAACGTTGCAGTCCTTTCTACAATGCTCCAGCATATGCCAGATTTAATCTGGCGTCAGGATGAAAATGGTTCCATCATTTTTTGCAATAGCTCCATGGAAAAATTTTTAGCCAAAAAAAACAAAGAGATTGTGAGTAAAAAAATTTCCGAGATATTTGACAGCGACAGTGCATCAAAAATTGACACTGTTACATCACAGGCATGGAGCAGTGGGGCAATTGCAATTGATACAATAGATATAAATTTTAATAATTCAGGGAAGATATTTTTTGAAATAACTGCAGTGCCAATAAAAGATAGAAAATCTAATGTAGAGTCAATTCTTGTAATTGCCCATAATATAACAGAAAAAATAATGGCCCATGAGGCCTTAAGAGATAGCGAGGATCTTTATAGAAAGTTCATTGATGCATCAGATGATCTGATTTTTTTGAAAGATCAAAATTTGAACTATGTTATTGTAAATTTAGCCAATGCTCGATTCTTTGATAAGAAGATTAGTGATATTATAGGCAAGAGCGATTTTGATCTAATGGATTATAATCTTGCATTGCAATGTCGCGATAGCGACATAAAAGCTATGGAAAGTGGCGCTCTTATTATATCCGATGAGGAGCATCATGGCAAGGTTTATGAATCAAGGAAATTCCCTGTATATACACGCAATGGTAAAAAGTTTATTGGAGGATATATACGGGATATTACAGAAAGTGTAAACCTTGCCAGGAATCTGGAAATATCAGCCAATCAATGGCGCCAGACCTTTGATTCCATAGATGATATGATATGGCTACTTGACAGGGATTTTACAATAGTTAGAGCAAATAAATCATCGGAAAAATTTTTAAACCTCAAACCTCAGAAACTTATTGGGAAAAAATGTTGGGAGGTTATTCATAACAGTTATATGCCTCCAGAAACTTGCCCCTATAATTCCATAAAGAATAATAAGAGCTTTGAAAATTGCTTTATAGAGATGAATGATAAATTCTTTTCTGTTTCACTATTTCCTGTTGTTGATAATTCAGGATCTATAGACTCAATTGTTCATATTGTAAGAGATATAACCAAAGAAAAACAAGCAGAGAAACAATTGCTTGAAAGTGAGGAATTGTTTAGATCGCTTTTTGAAAATCACTCTGCAATTAAATTAATTTTAGATCCCGATGGAGGTAAGATTATAGAGGCAAATGAGGCTGCAGTTGACTTTTATGGTTGGAGTAAAGAAGAGCTTAAATCTATGTCTATAATGCAGATAAATACTCTAACACCTGAAGAGATACAGGCGGAAATCAATAAGGTCAAAGAAAGGAAAAAGGTACATTTTAACTTCAGACATAGAAGAGCTGATGGCTCAATACGTGATGTTGAGGTATACAGCAGTGCAATAAACATAAGAGGAAAGGTATATCTCCATTCAATTGTTCATGATGTAACTGATAAAAAACAGGCAGAAAAGGATCTTTTGATATTGGTTGAGGCTACAAGGCAAGCTGCAAGTGGAATAGTTATAACAGATATAAATGGAAATATTGTTTATGCTAACCCTGCATTTTTAAATATGACCATGTATGAATTTGGTGAAGTAATAGGTAAAAATCCGAGGGATATTTTAAAATCAGGCCTTCATGGCAAGGACTTTTATCAATCCCTATGGGATACAATTCTTTCTGGAAAAGTATGGCATGGAGACATCATAAATAGGCGTAAAGATGGAACACTCTATACAGAAGAAATGACTGTTAGCTCTGTGAGAGATGAAAGTGGCAAAATTATTAACTTTATTGCAGTTAAGCAGGATGTAAGCCGAAGAAGAGAAATTGAGCAGCAGTTGCGCAATAGTGAAAAACGTTTTAAGGCAATAGTGGACACTCAGCCAGTAGCAGTGTGCAGGTGGGACAAAAATTTTAAAATCACATACGCCAATGAATATTACAGAGTTTTATTTCATCCATCAGGTGATATTATAGGAATCTGTTGGCTTGATTTTATCCCGGAAGATAGTAGAGAAGCTGTAAGGAATTTTTATTATACTGCCATAGAGAAACCTCATCAACTTAACTATGAGCATGATGTTAAGCTTGCTGATGGGACAACAAGGCATCTTTTTTGGTCTGATATACCTATTTATGATGACCATGGGAATTTATTGGAATTTCAATCAGTTGGCACAGATATAACAGATAGAAAAAAGGCCGAAATTGAATTAAGGAAAAATTACAATTACACAAGGATTATTCAGGATATACTTAAAAATTCCATGGCCAAAATATCCCTTGAGGAATTTCTGGAGAATGCACTTTTTGCTATTTTTACAATTAAGCCTCTGTGTTATAATCCGGAGGCTATTGTATTTCTCTCTGATTTGGAAAAGCAAAGTCTTAATGTGGTTGCATCTATTGGTTTTCAAGATGATAAAACAAAGTGCCTTGAAAGAGGATTTGCCACTGTTGAGGATTGTCTATGCAAACAGGTTTTTGAACATCGAAAGTCAATTTGTTTTATAAGTGATGCTGCCTTTGCTGAATGCAGGGATAATGTATCAACGCATATATGCTCTATTCCCTTGAAATATAAAAGCGATATTCTTGGAATAATAAATATTGCAGTGGATAGAGAATATTCCCTTGAAGAAGATGATTTGCAGTTTATGGAAAACGTTGCTGCAATATTGGCAGGAGTAATTTTGCTAAAAAGAGCCGAAGACTTAGCAGCAAAAACACTGGAAGAGCTGGAATTTATAATTGATGAAAGAACCTCTGAACTTAAAAAGGCAAATAAGGAACTGGAGGCTTTCACCTACAGCGTTTCTCATGACCTGAGAGCTCCTCTGCGCCATATATCTGGTTTTCTTGAGATGTTTAAAAATGAAGTAGGTGATTTACCTTCGCCTCGTGCAAATCACTATTTAAGTGTCATATCTGATTCTGTAAAGAAAATGACTCAACTAATTGATGATCTGCTTAAATTTTCTCGCCTTGGAAGAGCATCTATTGAGTGCCAGAATGTTTCTCTTGAAAAGATTATGAATGAAATTATAAATGATTTTTCTATGGAAATAGAAAAATCTAATTGCAGGGTAATATCAGACAATATTTTACCAGATGTAAAGGGAGATCCTTCCATGCTACGAGTTGTGCTTATAAATCTCATTTCAAATGCAATAAAGTTTTCTTCAAAGGTTGCAGAGCCAGAAATTCATCTCGGTTCCATGGAGCAAAATGAAGAGATTATTTTTTATGTCAGGGATAATGGTGTTGGTTTTGATATGCGCTATGCAGATAAGCTTTTCAATGTTTTCCAGAGACTTCATAGCGATAGAGAATTTGAAGGAACAGGAATTGGCCTTGCAATGGTTCGAAATATCATTGAAAAGCACAATGGCAGAGTATGGGCAGAGGCAAAACCTGGAGAGGGAGCAATATTTTATTTTACTCTTGCAAAACCTTAAGGTGGGCGCTCTATTAATTTGAATTAAGGAGTATTCTATGGAATCTAAAGTCAGAAGAGTTCTTCTTGTGGAAGATAATGATGCTGATGCTGAGCTTGTTATTTCTGTAATGACAGATGAAAATTTACCGGTAAATATAGACAGAGCTGATGATGGTGAGAAGGCTCTGGATATACTTTTCAATTGCTATCAAAGTAGGGATCTCTCATGTATTATACTTGATATAAAGCTTCCAAAGATAGATGGGCTTGAGGTTCTTAAAATTATCAAGAACAATGAAATATATAAAAATACACCTGTTGTAGTTTTTACTTCTTCTGCAGAGGAAAGGGATATTGAAAGGGGTTATATGCATGGAGCAAATGCCTATGTGGTTAAGCCTCTTGATTTTGTTCAATATAGGGAAGCTGTTTTATCCATTGGAAATTTTTGGTGTAAATACAACGAAATGCCAATCTAAAAGGAGGAGCTATGTTTGTCATTTCAAGAAATGTTGCCCAGGAGTATCAAAAAAATAGAACTAAGCTCATAGAATATGTCGATGACTTTATGCTAAATCATCCAGATATAGATAAACTGGTTGGTGCAAAGGGCATTGATATGATGAAGATTAATCATCAAAACCATGCAGCCTTTATATCTATGATTCTTTTGCTCAATAGATTTGACTCACTTGCGCAAAGCCTTCCATGGGTTTATAGGGCATATCACAATCATGGCTTTTCTTATGACTATTTTCTTGTGGCCCTTAATGCCTGGATTGAGGCAATTTCTAAATATCTTGAAAAAGATTATGCTGATGAGATTATTCCTGTTTATAAATGGATAATTGAAAAACATGATGAAACTATCCTTAAATCTCAGGAAGAAAAAAATACAATATACCTTGTAGATAATAAGTGGATAGATGTCTTTGAGAAATTCTTCGATTCATTGATGAAAGGCGATAGCTTTCGTTGTGTTGACATAGCAGTGAAAGCCTGTTTTGAAGAAAAGGATGTTGTGGAATTCTATGTCAATGTTGCTCAGCCATCACTTTACAAAATAGGAGAGCTATGGGAAAACGGCAAAATTACAGTGGCATGGGAGCATCTTGCAACTGCAATTGTCTCAAAGGTCATTTCCCATCTTTCTGCACTATTTCGCAGGCCCTTTAATGAAGAGAGACGTGCTCTGGTGCTTTGCATCACAGGGGAATACCATCAAATTGGTGCGTGGATGGTTGCAAACTGCCTTGAGTTTAATGGATGGACAACAAATTTTTTAGCAGATAGTCTCCCCTTTATGGATGCAATGGAACATATAGCATCTTTTAGACCTGATATTGTTGCAATCTCTGTTACAATGCAGTATAATATTACTCCAATGATTGATTTTATAAAAAAAATAAAAGATGATAAACCAGATATCAAGATTATTGCAGGGGGACAGGCTTTTAGACCATTTCCAGATCTGCCACAAATTCTTGGAGCTGATGGTTATTCAGATAGTTGCACATCAGCCGCTCTTCTTGCTGATAAATTGATCTCCTATTCTTAAAATCTAAAATAGGGTCAGGGTATGGAAAACAAGCTGAAGTTGCTTTTTGTAGAAGATATGGTTGAATCCTTTGAGATGGCAGAGTATGAACTAAGAAAATCTGGCCTTGATTTTATTGCAGAAAGGGTTGAAAACAGCAATGACTTTGAGAGCTTATTAAAAACAATGAATCCCGATGTAGTTATATCTGATTATTATCTCCCACAATTTAATGGCATGATTGCCCTTAAAATTGCTAAAAGCTTTGATGAGTCCATGCCCTTCATAATATTAACAGGTAACCTTAATGAAGAGATTGCAGTTGAGTGTATGAAATCTGGGGCAAATGATTATGTTCTCAAGGAGCATTTGAGCAAACTTCCTTTTTCAATCCGTGAGGTAATAAAGCAGAGAGATGCTTTACGAGATAAAAAGAAAGCAGAAGTGGCACTCATGGAGAGTGAAAGGCGTTACCGTAGCATTTTTGAAAGGAATTTTGCCGCAATGATGATTGTAAATCCTGAAAATGGTTCTATCATTGATGCAAATAACGCTGCTGGTGATTTCTATGGCTATTCTCTAAAGGATTTACTTTCAAAAAGATTACAGGATATTACAGATGAGGCTATACCTTTGCCTGTCGAGATATTAAATCTGGCAGCATCTGGTGGCAAAAAGCATTTTTATTCCAAACATATCACTAAAAGTGGACTTATTAAGGATGTAGAGATTTTTTGTAGCCCTGTAACTTTTTGGGGTAAAACCTATATTCACATGATTGTCCACGATATAACTCAGCGTAATAGAGCTATAGCAGCACTGCGCAATTCTTTGAAGGCCAACAGAGAGCTTGTAAGGGAAATATTTCACAGGACAAAAAATAATCTCCAGGTAATAATATCAATATTTGGCCTGCAGGCTATGTATTTTGAGGATGAGCGCCTTTTAACTGTTTTTAAAGAAATGGAAGATAGAATTAAAGCCATGTCCCTGGTGCATGAAATGCTCTATAAATCTCAGAGCCTCTCAAAGTTACCACTGGATGAATACATAACAGATTTAATTTTCAATATAAAATCTGGATATGGTGTAGGTGATGAAAAACTTTCAGTTATTTTTGATATGGAAAGGGTAGAGGTTTTAATTGATATAGCTCTCCCCTGTGGCCTTGTTATAAATGAGCTTGTTGTTAATGTTATAAAGCATGGATACAGCTCAAAGGCTGAGGGTATTTTGTGGGTTACTCTTAAAAAAGATAAAGATTCAGAGATAAAAATTACCGTTGAGGATAATGGTGCAGGCAAGGGAATGATTATTGATCTTAATTCTGTGGAAACCTTAGGTTTGAGCATTGTCAAAAATATTGTTGAATATCAGTTAAAAGGGACTATATCCCTTGATACAGCTAATGGATTTAAATGGGTAATTACCTTTCCTGATAATTTATACGAAGAGCGAGTTTAGTGAATGAAAGATATTTCTGTGTTCATAGTTGAAGATGAAGCAATGACAGCTCTATTTATGGAGAGCATGTTAAAAAAGAAAGGACTGAAAGTTGTAGGGAAAGTTAACTCTGGGGAAGAAGCTTTGACTTTTGTAAAAAATCTTAAACCAGATGTGGTTATACTGGATATTCGTTTATCTGGTGATATGACAGGAATCGACACTGCAAAAAAGATAAGGGAAGAGGTGGACTATCCAGTGCAGTTAATATTTACAACAGGATATGGAGACTCTGAGTATAGGTCTATGGCGGAGCAGTTACAACCTTTGGCATTTCTGGAAAAACCAGTAAATATTAACGATATATTTAATTTAATAACTAATTGTACTTCATAAAATTATAAGTAGGTGTTTTGTTATGGAAGAGATAGGTGATAGGAGAAAAATTATTTTACACCTGGAGGACTCAAAGGAAGATGCAGAAATTTTAGTGGATAAGATTCGCAGGTCTGGGTTCAAAATAGAATATCACCTTGTTTCTGTAAAGGATAAATATATAGATATTTTGGATAAATTTTTACCTGATGTAATTATCATAGATTTAAAGGTCCCTGGATTTGAAGGAGTTGAACCTATATTGATTGCACGGCAGTATCACAAAAGTGTTCCTATAATTGTGCTCACTGGTGCAGTTGGAGAAGAAATGGCTGTTAATGCTCTCAAGGCTGGTGCAGCAGATTTTATTTTAAAAGACAACATTGAGCGCATTATTCCTGTGCTTGAGAGAGCTTTTTATGAACGTAAAATTATCCTTGAAAAGGATATACTCAATAGCGAACTAAAAGAATTTGAAGAAAAATATAAAAATTTGCTCGAAAATCTTCCAGTGGGAATTTTTAGAACAACAACTGAAAGCCCGGGAAAATTCCTTAATGCCAATATTGAAACTGCAAGGATGTATGGATTATCTTCAGTTGAGCAATTGCTTCAGATATACGTAGAGGATATTTATCAAAATCCAGAAGAAAGAAAATTATTACAGGAAGAAATAAAATCAAAGAAGAAAGTAAAGAATATTCTTGTCAACTTAAAGAGAATTGATGGCACTCCATTTTTGGGATCAATTTCTGCTTCATGCCATTTTAACAATAAAGGAGAAGTGGACTGGATCGATGGAGTTATAGAGGATGTAACAGAAAAAGCCCAGTTACAGGAAAAATTGAAATCCTACAGTAATTTTTTTGAGACTCTTCTTGATACCATAAATAGCCCGGTTTTTTACAAAGATATATATGGAAGGTATATCGGATGCAATAAGTATTTTTCAGAACTGATTATTGGCGCTCCTAAGGAAGAGATTCTCAATAAGACTTTATTTGAGTTAAAGGATTATATACCCTATGAGCTTGCACTTAAGTATGAAGAGATGGATAAAAAACTCCTGGAAAATCCTGGCATCCAGGAATATGATTACTTTGTTAGATGTTCAGATGGCAAGCTGAGGTATTTTCATTTTAACATGAGTGTTTATAGAGATAGCAAAGGAAATGTTGCAGGCATTGTTGGTATCATGATTGATATCACAGAGTCAGTTGAAAATCAACAAAAGCTCATTCAAAGCAATGAGGAGTTGTCTTTGCTTATAAATTCTCTGCCAAGCATAATAATAGGGGTCTCTGTTAAAGATATTGTAACACAGTGGAATCCCTTTGCAGAAAAGATTCTTGGATTAAAGGCAGAGGATGTAATAGGAAAACGATTTTATGAAACAAGGATAAAATGGAACTGGGAAAAGATCTATGAGGCAATAGGTCAGTGTATAGTAAATAGAAAAGGCATAAGGCTTGATGACCTCAAATTTGAAACAGAAGATGGGAAAACTGGAATTCTTGGTTTAAGTGTTAATCCTCTTATAAGGGGTGGAGATTCCCTTGAAGGATTTATGATTCTTGGAAGAGATGTAACAGAGCAGAGAATTCTTGAAAGCCAGGTTTTCCAATCCAATAAGCTTGAGGCCATAGGACAGCTTGCCGCTGGCATTGCCCATGAGATAAATACGCCACTACAGTATGTTGGTGATAATCTTAAATTTATTACAAAGTCTTTTGAAGGTATTTTAAAGCTCATAGAAAAATATAGAGAGGTATATAGCAAGTGGCAAAACAACGAGACTCCAGATTTCAAGTCTTTTTTTGAGGAAATTGTTCATATTGCCAGAGAAATAAAACTCGATTTTATTGCAGAGCAGATTCCTCCTGCCCTAAGTGAGGCCTATGATGGATTACAGAGAGTGTCAAAGATTGTTCAATCAATAAAGGCCTTTTCTCATCCTGGAACAGGAGAAAAGACTTCTGTGGATATAAATAAGGCCATAGAAAATACAATTACAGTTTCCAGAAATCAATGGAAGTATGACTCAGAGGTTATTATGGATTTTGATCCAGATTTACCACTTGTGCCATGTTTTGAATCAGAATTTAATCAGGTGGTCCTTAACCTTATAATCAATGCCTCTGATGCAATACATGAGGCAAAGGAAAAGGGAATTATTGAACATGGAATTATAAAAATAACAACCTCTGTGGAAGAAGGATATGCAGTTGTAAAGGTTTCTGATAATGGCACAGGAATACCAGAGAAGATACGCAATAGAATATTTGATCCTTTTTTTACCACAAAAGAACCGGGGAAGGGGACTGGCCAGGGATTGCCAATTTCTCACTCAATAATAGTTGAAAAACATCAGGGAATGCTGTATTTTGAAAGTGAAATTGGTAAGGGGACAACTTTTATTATAAAGCTTCCTCAAATGTCTTTCTATCTGTTACAGGGGATATCCCGCCTTTGAAAACAATTTCAAGGGAAATATTTTGTGAGCTGTTAAAAAGTCTGTCATAATAAGGTAAGAATTTTTCTTTAAACCTGCTTCTCAGCCTCTTCACCTCATTGGAGTGAGTTACAAAGTAAGAATTATAGTAAAAGAAAAATGCAATAAATCTTATAAGCATTCTGTTCATGTGATTGAGAGTTGTGGAGCCAGTCTGGACAAAATCAAGGCGAGCCAGGTCAGAGTAAGTTGATTTGCCATTAGAAAGAAGTGTAATGAGATTATCCACTACGTTTTCTGTTTCCGCAATAAGTCTACCTAAGTGTTCCCCTCCAACTGGTTGATTGATATTTTCTTCAAGGGTGACCTTATTTATGCAGAGTGTTTTGGAAAAGATTGAGCTTAAATGTCCAGCAACCTCTCTGTCAAAGCTGCTGTTTTGTGCAATGAGATTCTTGATTTTATAGTTATTGTTTATAACGCTTTGGAGCCTCTCAAGCATTGACATCTCTGAGGCGGTTTTTATTTCTGATTTAAATATACTGTCAAAGTCAAAATTCTGGCTATGAGGTTGGTTTGTTGAGTTTGAAGAGCTTCTTAATTCTGTGCTTATGTCTCTTTCATTTGAAGGAGATTTTTTTGACATGGTAATTTTTTTGATAAGATTTGTATATTCATCTCTATATATGTAAAGTTCAAGGTCTTGCTCTTTTAAGTACTGATCAAATTCAGCAGGAGGAATAAAGGCAAAGGTGCCATCTCTTTTTTTCCTCATAATTGGCACGCTATTTTCCATTATAAGAGGCAAGAGCTCCCTTACTTCATCGTTATTTAGAGCCACCAAATCTTTTGAATCTTTTTTTTTATCATATCCATGAAAATTTTGACCTCATAGTCGGTTTGAGTTTCAACAAATTTCTATAGAGATAATTTGTCAAATATATATGTAAAGAGTTTAAAAAAATTTTTAAAACAATAAAATTTTTGAGAAATTTAGTGTATAGTTTAAATCTAATATACTGTAAAACCTTTTTTTTTGTCGAAAATTTTTTGTTTTACATATCCTGAAGTTTTTTTATTTTTAATTTATACAAAAATAGAAAGAATATGATACAAATTTTAAATAAAGGTGTTATGGCTAATTTCTGTAGATCTCTTTTCTTTATCATTTTTTTGCTATTGTTTAATTGTAAACTTTTTGCTGCCTACTCGGGCAATGTTTTGATATTAAACTCCTATTATCCTGATTACAGATGGGCAAATGATGAGTTCAGGGGAATTACCTCTGTGCTTGATAATCAACCGTCAATTCGCTATTACGTTGAATTTATGGATAGCAAGAGAATCAGAGGCGATGAATATTTTCGTTATCTTAAATATATTTACAATTTGAAATACTCATCTATTAAATTTGATTGCATAATATGTGCAGATAATGATGCCCTTAATTTTTTAAATAAATATCACTCAAGCCTTTTCAAAGGTGTTCCAGTTATTTTTTGTGGAATCAATAATTACCGGCCTTCAGATGTAACTGGATTTAAAGATTTTACAGGTGTAAATGAAGCTATATCTATAAAAGAAACCCTTGAAATAGCTTTTGCCTTTTTACCTGAAGCAAAAAGAGTCTTTGTAATAAACGATGCAGGTGATACTGGAAAGAGGCTTAAATCCAGAATAAATGATGTTTCGGACAAATATTTTCATGGTTCACCCTTTGACTTTGCAGATGGGGATCTGGAAAAAATTTTTTCAGAGGTTCAATCCTCTTCGAAGGACAAGGTTGTGCTTTACACTGTATTTTTCAAGGATACAAAAGGGAAAAATTATGGTCATACCAGTCTCCTTGATATGCTCAGGGGGGTAAGTCATGTGCCAATTTTTGGACTGTGGGATTTTCATCTCGACAGAGGTATTATCGGTGGAAAACTCATAAGTGGATTTTATCAGGGAGAAACTGCAGCAAAACTTGCACTAAGGGTTTTATCTGGAGAAAAAGCCTCATCTATCCCTGTTATTATGGAAAGCCCAAATAAGTTCTTTTTTGACTATAGAGAGATAGAGCGCTTTGCCATTGATGAGTCACTGTTACCAAAGGATGCTATTTTTATAAATAAAAAACAACCCCTACTTGATTTTTATAAAATGCATAAAAATGCTTTTATAATTATAACCGCCACCTTTATTCTAACTATTTTATTTTTCCTTACCTTATTTGTAATTAGAGAGCTACAAAGGCGAAAGGAAATTATATCTTCAGAAAGGCTTTTGCGTGAAATAATAAATTCCATGGATGAGGCTGTTTACCTTTTGACACCTGAGGGAATTCTTCTTGAGTGTAACGAAGAAGGCAAGAGGAGAGTTAAAATTGACAGTTTTGAAAGAGGAAAAACTAACCTGATGAGCTTTTTTCCACCAGAGGTAACAGCACAACGACTTGAATACATGAAACTTGCCTGTGACACGGGACTTCCTGTAACCTTGACAGATAAGAGAAATGGCTTAATTTTACAGAATTCAATATATCCCATATCAAATGAAAATGGCAAAGTGGATAGGCTCTGTGTTGTAAGCTATGACATAACAAGTCTTAAACAAAATGAAGAGTTGCTCAATACTATAATTTCAGATGCACCAATAGGCCTTTTGTATACAACTACCCATGGCAAGGCTGTACTCTCCAATTCTGTGGCAGAAAATCTCCTCAACATAAAAAAAGATGAATCTACAGGTCTTTACTGCAAAGCTGAGGAAGGCAGTTATAGCTGTTTTTTAGATGAGGATAAGTTTATGTCTTTGCTTAGTGAAATCAATACTACAGGTCGCAATATATATAATCATGAATGTCAGATTAACTCCCCTGATGGCTATAGGCATCTCCTTATAAATGCAGCTCCCACAAGGGATATCAATGAAGTAATTTCTGGAATTATATTTATGATTCTTGATGTGACAGAGTCTGTTAATCTGAGAAAGGAGTTGGAGGAATCAAAGGATAAGATAACAATGATCCTTGAGAGTATAAACGATGGCTTCTTTGTTGTAAACAGAGATGGAATCATAAACTTTGTAAATGCAAGAGCTCTGGAGATCTGGGGGCTTAAAAGTGAGGAAATTATTGGACGACCTGCAGTGGAGGTCTTTTTGCCAAAATATTTCTCAGCTGTCTATGATCAACTTGAGATAACACTCAGGGAAAATATCTTTACAAAGGTTGAACATTATCAAAAAAATACAAAGAGATGGTATTTGCTTCATCTTTATCCTTACAAAGAAGGGGTATCAATATACTTTACAGATATAACCTACCGCAAAGAGCTTGAAGAAAAGTTAAAAGAAATTGCCCATAAAGATAGCCTTACTGGTTTGCTCAACCGCAGGGCTGCTATATATTTTCTTGAAAAGGCTATTTCATCCTCTCTGAGAGATAAAAAAGCTCTTACAATTGCCTTTATTGATATTGATGGCCTCAAAAAGGTAAATGATACCTTTGGCCATAATGAGGGAGACAGGATGATTGTTGATGTATGTAAAATAATACATGATGTTTTGCGTGAATCAGATGTCCTTTGCAGGCTTGGAGGGGATGAATTTATGGCAATTTTACCAGGATGCACAATGGAGCAAACATTATTTATAAAGAGACGAATAGAATCAGGGCTTGATGCTGCAAATAGAATTGGAGATCATCCATACAGGCTGGATGCAAGCATAGGATTTGCAGAATACCCCCATGATAAAAAAATATCCGCAGAGGAATTTATATCCCTTGCGGATGAGGCGATGTATAAAGTCAAAATGGCCAAAAAGGCTGGTCGTGCTTAATTACCCTTTTCAAGCTTTTGAATCTTGTATGCATTGGGCTCTCTTATTTTAAAGAGATCCTCAACTATTTCACTTACTGTAGGATCGCCGGTGTTTTTACAATAAACCGAATATTGCAATACCGGCTTTGCTGTAAATCTTGCATTTATTCTATAGTATTCTGTTTTAAATTGAAGGTAATATCCAGTTTCACTTTTGCCAAAGGTAAAAAGAGCCATTGGTATTGTCCGCTCATCAACCTCGCTTAACTTAACTGTAAAGCCGTAGGTGTCAGGAAATATATTCCTTGATTGATTTTTCTTAAAAATATCTTCCAGAGCATCAAGGGATCTCATTTTATCTGTATTATTCTTTTCAAAAATTGCACCAGTTATAATATCTTTTTTTAACTTTGCAATATCCTTTGTAAAAAATCTTGATGTTGATTCTTTAAGAACTCTTAAATCCTTTGACTGAGGGTAGTATTCTGTAACAGATTTTATTGTGTTATAGTCGTTGCCAAGTGTGATAAGAACTATTTTTTTCTCAGAGCCTTCAGAAAAGTCTCCTATAACAATTTGTGTTTTGTTGTTAATTGATTGCAAAAAAAAGTAATTTCTATTGTCTACTGGAACAGGAAAAAGCTTTAGCCTATCAGCATCTATTGGTTTGATTTGTAAATCTTCAAAAGATTGACCCCAGAGACTGGCAGACAGTATAATAAATATAAATAGTGCAAATCGTTTCATATCTCCTCTCTTGACTGTAATAGATTTAATATTATGTCATTTTAAAAATATCAAATAAATTTTAATTATTCAATATAAATTTAAAAAAATTTTACTGTAAAATTAAGAAAATATTATCTCCGCCGCCTTTGACTTCGGGGATAATAGAGCATTTTTATTTTAAAAAAGTTAATGGATAAATACTGAAAATTTTTTAATTTAATATATTTTTGTTTTATAAGGCCAACTTACTTTGTTTCTCTTAATAAAGATTACAGTAGTTAACCTTTTTTTATAGATCTAACATAACGAAAAAAATTTTTTATAAATATCGAATTTTCTTGTTTTTGAGGATTATATTTCATAAATGGTTTGAAAAAGCACGAGGTTAGTGATGAGTATTTTTCAAAATAAAAAAGAAAGAGTGGCTCTTGCCTCTCTTGGAGCTGCTGTTTTTCTTACTTCTGCCAAGTTTATTGTTGGCATAGTTACAGGAAGTCTTGGTATACTATCTGAGGCGATACACTCACTTCTTGATATGGTTGCTGCTGCTGTTACCTTTTTCTCTGTAAGAGTGTCAGATAGACCTGCAGATAGGGAACACAATTATGGTCATGGAAAAGTGGAAAATCTATCAGCTCTTTTTGAAACATTGCTCTTGCTTGTTACCTCTGCGTGGATCATCTACGAGGCAATGGATCGACTTATTTCTGGAAATTATTTTTTTGAGGTAACCCTGTGGAGCTATCTTATAGTCATAACATCAATAGTTGTAGATCTAACCAGATCCAGAGCTCTTAAAAGTGCAGCCATAGAGTTTGACAGTCAGGCTCTGGAGGCTGATGCCATGCACTTTTCCACAGATATATGGAGTTCTTCCGTTGTTTTACTTGGCCTGATATGCTCAAACTTTGGCATATACCAGGCAGATTCTATTGCTGCAATAGTTGTGGCTTTTATTATAGTTTATGTATCTGTTAAGCTTGGAATAAAGGCTGTTGATGTTTTGATGGACAAGGCTACTGATGATTACAGTTACATTATAAGTGAAGAATTGAAAGGTGTTCCAGAGATTACCTCAGTGCACAACGTTAAGGTTAGAAGAGCAGGTGCAGATGTTTTTATTGATATGGTTGTCCACATGGACTCATCCTTTAGTATAGATGAGGCTCACAGGATCTCTCACGTCTTTGAAGATAGGCTAAAAAGCAGAATAAACAGATGCACAGTTCACATTCACCAGGAGCCAGAGGAGTAACTTTGAATTGTTAATTATAGGTTAAATATATACTTTTTGAGCCTATATTTTACTTTTAGCATTGCACAATAGTATGCCTCTAAATATGTTTCAAGGGAACGTAGTTTCCTGGAGGTATACAATGAAGCGAATTCATGTTTTGCAACATACAGAAGCAGAAACCCCTGGATTTATCCTCCATTGGGCATCAGATATGGGATATCCTATAACTTATACAAAATTTTTTGAAGACTATACCTTCCCACCTATAGAGGCTTTTGATTTTTTAGTGATAATGGGAGGTCCTATGTCTGTAAATGATATACGTGACTATCCATGGCTTAAAGAAGAAATAGCTTTTATAAAAAGGGCAATAGATTCAGATAAAATCATCATTGGGATTTGTCTTGGGGCTCAGTTAATTGCAAGAGCTTTAGGAGCTGTTGTGAAAAAAAATGACTATAAAGAAATAGGATGGCACAGAATATACAAAACAGGCACTCAGACAGAAGTGCCAGTATTTGATTGCATACCTGACGGTGCCTATGTCTTCCACTGGCATGGAGAGACCTTTGAAATACCAGAAGGAGCAACTCATATCTTTTATTCTGATGCCTGTAGAAATCAGGCTTTTATTTATAAGGACAGGGTAATAGCTTTGCAGTTTCATCCTGAGGTGACTTTTCAGCTTATTAATAACATGATTGCAGATTTATCAGAGGAGTTAAATGATGAAGGTGAATATATTCAAAACATAAATGAAATATTAGAGGGAGTTAGTAATATATGTAATATAAATTTTTATATGCATTCTATTCTTGATAAGCTTGATAAATTATAACAAACTTCTTGAAATTTCCAGTAATTATTCCTGAATATAATTTTTACTGTAAAATCAAGAAAATTATCCCCGAAGTCTGCGGCGGCGAGAATAATAATAGAGTATCTTTATTTTAAAAGAAGTTACGGAATAAATACTGGAAAAATCCCAATAGGTTTAGTGAAGACTACTGAATTACGCTGGTAGTCTTTTTTATTTCAAAAAAGAATCTTTTATTGCAAAAAATCACTTCTTTATATATCTTAGAAAGATAATTTAAAGTATAAAAGGGCTATTTATATGAAAAGAAAAATTATCCTATCTGTATTTGCTATTACCTTAGGAATCTGTAGCTGTGGCAATCCAGTAAAAACAAAAATAGCTCTCATGACTAAATTAGAAGCTGGTTCTGCAGTTGGCAGGAGTGAAATAAATGCTACGAAAATTTTTATAGAAAAATATAAAGCCAATGACATAGATGTTGTATTTTATGATGATGCATGGAATCCAGATAAAACAATCGAAGCATATAAAAAGCTTAGAAAGGATCGTATTGATATAATAATTACAAGCCACACATCTGCCTGCGCTGTGGGAATTAAGGAAATGATCAATCACGATAGAGTCTTTACTCTGGTAACAGGTGCAACCACCAACTTACTTTCAGGAAATGACGATTACATATTCAGGAATATACAGGATGTTGACCTTGAGCAAAAAAGCATTGCCTCGTATATGAATCGTAAGGGATACAAAAACCTTCTTGTTTTGCAGGATATGGACAATGAGGCATATACAACACCTGCGCGAAGTTCTTTTCAAAAGTATTACGTGGCACCAGTATATTTTTACGAGATAAGTATAAGCAAGGTTGATTCTGACTATATTGAAAGACTTTTTAGAAATCGCACCTTCAGTGCTCTTTATTTGCTAATCGGGGGCTATAAGGTAACTGCTGGAACAATAGCTCAACTTGTGAGAAAGATGTCCCCTTCTATTCCAATTTATTATACTCCCTGGATGAAATCACCAGAGCTCATTGATACAGCAGGCCTTTCCCTTAATGGAAGCATAATTCCTTCTCATTATCCTCCCTCAGGGGAAAACATTGCAGTTGACAGCTATATATCATTACATAAAGAGAAATATGGATTTATTCCAACTTTTATAAGCCTTAATGTTTATAGTGCATTGCAGATTTTATATGAGGCCATTTCTAATGGAAACAAAACTCCAGATTCCATAAAAAAGTATATTTTGCATAAGAGAAAATTTCATACTGATTTTGGAGATGTAGTTTTTAATGATTTTGGAGATGTGGAAAAGGATCTATTTTTTACAGAAATAACAGGGGAAACTATAGATGAGATCATTAAGAACTTTTAACATTATTTATGAAGTAGGACTGTTTGTTTCAGTAGTAATTTTTATTGTCTTTCTGTTCAAGTTTACTGAATATCATATAAAAAAAGAGTATATAAATCAGCAAAAATTTGACATAGAAAAGGTTGACCTTGTAATAAAAAAGTATGTTTCTGAGAAGTATCAAATATTTTTAGAGTTTAGCCGCAGTGCAAATAAGAGGGAACTTATTCCTGTTTTGCATGGATACTCTGATATATATTTTTTAGACAATAATATGACAGTTACGGAGGTTTTTAAGAAGGAAGAGGGAAGCCCGATTTTTAAAGGTTATAGATTTTTTTCAAATCCCTTTGTCTTGTTCATAAAAAACATCAAACCTGGTAACTCTGCAGTTTCAAGGCTTCTTAGAACTCCAGAGGATGATTCTCTAAGCATTTATATGGCTGCGCGACAGGGGAATAAATATATAGTTGCAAGGATTGATCTTGAAAATTTTGTCAAAGATTTTTTTTCATTGTCTGAGTTGAATAATAATATCCTGATTTTTTCCAATGCAGATGGATATATAATGTCTTCTTCAAAAAGATCCTTTACACCAGGCAATCTTCCAGAGGGTGCAATAACCGATCCCTTATTAAATGAGAGATATGTTATAACAACAGGTTGGAGCAATACACTTCAGTGTAACATATCAATACTTGCTCCTGTGTCAATTATGTTTAAATCCATTGAATCAGTTAAAAAATTTTTCCCAGCAATGATTGTCTTTGTGATTTTAATTATTGTGATAAAAACTTTTTTTGATATGAAGTTTATTATTCAGCCCATAACAAGATTTGTGGAGCTCTTTGCAAATTGGGATTTTAATTCAAGAGAGATTGAAGAGTTATCTTATTTGAGACGCATTAAAGAAATTGATTCCCTCTATAGAACTTTTCAGTCCAAGAGTATGGAGCTTGCTACTTCTGTTGAAGAGATAAAAAATAAAGAAATGGAAATGGAAAATATGCGCAATTATTTGCGCAGTATAATTGATTCAATAGCCTCTGCCATTGTAACAGTTGATTCAAACTTCATAATAACACAGGTAAATAAATCTGCAGAGGCTTTTTTTGCTATAAGCTCAAGGGAGTTGCAGGGCTACAGCTTTATTGAAAAATTTAAGGAACTGAAACTTTCTGAGGAAATTCTCAGAGAAGCTATAAAAAACAAAAAGGGATTTGATATAAAGAGAAAAATTTCTAAAGATGGGAAGGATATGATTTTACATATCTCTGTCTTTCCAATGATAGAGGTCGTAGAAAATGGCCTTGCCATAAAAATGGACGATGTGACACTTATTGAACGTGCAGAGATAAGCATGATGCGTAGTCAAAAGATGGACGTAATAGCAAATCTTGTGGGAGGACTTTCCCATGACTTCAATAATATATTGGCAGGTATAATGGGTTCTGTTTCAATATTAAAGCTTAGAACAGAATCCACAGAAAATTTAAATGACATACGATCTGTTTATGATAAATATATAGGATATCTTGAACAGTCCGCAGAGAAGGCCTCTTTCATAGTGAATAGGCTCCTGTCTCTGTCTAAAACAAAAGAAATTCAATTTGCACGAGTCAATCTAAAAGAGATTATTTCCAATGTTGTAGCTATTTGTAAAAGAAGCTTTGATCCTTCTGTTGATATAAAAACAGAAATTCTCTATGGTGACTCTTTTGTTTCTGGAGATGCCGGGCTTCTTGAGCAAATGCTTTTGAACCTCTGCATAAATGGTGCTCAGGCAATGACAATTATGAAGGAAGGAAACAAGGGTGGGACTCTTGAGATTTCACTTTCTCTCGCTAAAACCGATGGTTTTTTTGTTAAAACTCATCCTGATGCAGCACTTGGGGTTGATTACTTCCGCTTGTCTGTAAAGGATAATGGTGTAGGCATCTCTGATGATATTATCTCTGGTATATTTGATCCATTTTTTACTACAAGAGGCCATGAT
Source organism: Spirochaetes bacterium ADurb.Bin218 (assembly GCA_002069965.1). GTDB lineage: Bacteria > Spirochaetota > UBA4802 > UBA4802 > UBA5550 > UBA5550. Next base: position 19,827 of record MWCI01000004.1, read on the forward strand.
GGAGGCTCAGGTCTTGGCCTTACAATGGTTTATAATATTGTGCACAAACACGGTGGATTTATTGATGTATATAGTGAAAAAAATGTAGGAACAGAATTTGCTGTTTATCTACCGGGGCTTACAACTGAAGATGCTCTTTCATCTTCAAGTTTTATTGTTAAAAAGGCTGAAGGTAAGATCCTGGTTGTTGATGATGAGGAGATTATTTTGAGAATATCTGAAGAATTGCTTAAAATCTGTGGCTTTGAGGTTTTAACTGCAAATGATGGTGAGTCTGCTCTGGAAATATTTGCAGATAATATGCTTGATGTTAAAGCTGTACTTCTGGATGTCTTTATGGAAGGAGTAAATGGAATAGATGTATTTTTAAAGATGAAAGAGCTTAAAAGCGATGTCAAGGTTCTTCTTACCTCAGGATTTAGATATGATGATAAAATCAGAGAAGGTATTGCCCTTGGTGCGGCTGGTTTTATACAAAAACCATTTACTCTACAGAGACTATCTGAGGCTATTTTTAGAATTTTGGATAATTAAAAAATAAGCCCTGGGTCAGGGCTTATTTTCTTCAGGCAGAAATTTATATTACAGTGACCTGAACTGCTCTTGGTCCTCGATCTGTCTTTTCAATATTAAATTCTACTTTGCTGCCTTCTTTAAGTGTTCTAAAACCTTCACCAACTATACTTGAGTGATGAACAAAGTAGTCCTTTCCGTCTGTAGCGGAAATAAAACCATAACCTTTTTGATCGTTAAACCATTTAACTGTGCCCTGAGACATTTTTTAAACTCCTGAGATTTTTATAAAGGAAAAAATTCCCTTTGGATAAGGTGCAATAAAATTATTCCTGGATTTACCTTTTGAAATTGTAATGAGGTAAGAAAGCTAAGAAGAATTTAAAGAACCAATCATCCTATAGCCCTTATAAAATAAACAAAAAAAAAGTCAACCTATAATTAATTATATTTTTTAAAATTTAGATCAAAGGAGGGCGAAGGTATTCGCTAAAATGATAAATTTTTACTCTAAGAGAGAGATAATTTTATATTAAGCCATAAAATTGAAATAACCGATAATTCAATAAGTTTGACGTCTATCGGAGAAGCCAGGAGAAGGTTTAAATATGAAATCTATACATATGAGAGTTGTAAGTTTATCATTACTTTTTTTAATTATTTCTCGGGGTAACCTGTTGGCCAGAGATAAGGATTATCTCATACTGGATGTTGATAAAATATCCTCATACAAAGAGGACAGAGTTGTTTATCAGAGGGTAGAAAGGCAAAATGATCAGCAAAAGGATAATTCAGTTGAAATTTTGATGGTAATCAAGGATCGCAAAGTCTATTACATTGCAGACGGTTACGACAATCCTTCAGATGTAAATATAAAGAAAATAGTAATGGATGCAGAAAATAAATATATAGAAAATAATGACTACTGGACAAATAAAATCAATGGCAAGCCAGATTATGTTAGAATTATTTATAGGAGAAGTGAGCTTCTTAAAAATACCAGCGAGGAATTTGCAAACTCAAATTTTGGAGAATTTTACAAGTCTGTGCGTGATAAGTTTATAAAGCTTCATGTTGATAAATTTCGCAATATGCTAAAAAATAGAGGAGAGTCAAGGGTATCTGTAACGAAGAATCTCATATCTCTGAGGGTCAGTCCTGATAATCCAAATGATGTTACTCAGATCTTTTTTAAATCTGCCTCAGCTAAGGCTGGTGATGAAACAGTTTATTATTGTGAAGATGCAGATGGCGATGGAATTACAGAAACATTTATGGTCTACAGAAATGATGGTTTCAACTGGGGAGTAGGCTCTGGGCCCAATATAATATTGATTTATGGTAATACAGATAAGGATATTGAAACCATGATTGGTAAACTTGTTAATGAGGCAGAGAATGGCACAGTGGAAGAAGAAAAGAAGATGTTTCAGGAATTTCCAAAAGAAAAGGATATCCATGAAATGATGGAGCAGATGACTCCATTGGATAAGTTTTATGAATAATAACTGTGAGGTAATAATGGAAGAAAGACCAATTATAGATGAAAAAAAATGCACCTTATGTGGCAGATGTGTCTTTGTTTGCCCAAAGGAGGTTTTGTCCATAGAAAATAAAAAGCTGATTGTTAATGAAAATGATTGTATGCTCTGTTCCCATTGTTATGATGTTTGTAAATTCAATGCAGTATCATTTCAAGATGCTTTACGAAATATAAAATTTGATACATTTAAATATAAAGAAAAAATACTTGGTCCAAAGGATGTTACTCCACAGGAAATTGTAAACATTTTCAGATCAAGGAGGAGTATAAGGCGTTTCAAAGAAGAAGAGGTCGGTGATGATGTAGTGCGAGATTTGATTGAATTTGCTGTTACTGCTCCATCTGGTAGCAATTGTCAGGAGTGGGAATTTGTTGTGTTAAATGGAAGGGAAAAGGTATGGAATTTTGCTGTATCCATAAGGGATTTTTTTATGAAAATTAATAAACTTGCAAAGAATCCTATTATTCGCTACCTATCAGTTCCATTTATGGGGAAGGCGCTTATAAATTACTATAGAGATCATTATGAAACAGTAGAGATGGCAATAAAGGAATCATATCAAGGTAGAGACCTTCTCTTCCATGGAGCACCATGTATAATTATAATTCATAGTTCCATGGATGGCAGCACACCCATAGAGGATGGAACATATGCAGCATATAATATATGCATGCTTGCCCATTACATGGGATATGGAACATGCCTTATAGGTTTTGCTGTAGAGGCATTGAACAGAAGCCCTGAGCTAAAGGAGGCTCTGGATATTTCAGATAACAGAGTTCATGCAGTTATAGCACTTGGAAAGCCAGATGTCAAATTTTTAAAGCACTCTTTACGCAAAGACTATGCGGTAGAATTTTTATAAAAAGTTTAAAATTTTGGCATGATTTTTTAAATAAACTTTTTCTTTTTTTGAAAAAATATTGACACATTTTAACCATATATTAACTTGTCTTTCGTTGAAACCCACGGGGCGTGGCTCAGTCCGGCTAGAGCGCGTGGTTTGGGACCATGAGATCGGAGGTTCGAATCCTCTCGCCCCGAATAAAATTTCTGATTAACCAAGATGAGCTGCGCCCGTAGCTCAGCTGGATAGAGCAACAGCCTTCTAAGTTGTGGGTCAGAGGTTCGAATCCTCTCGGGCGCGAAGATCAAAATATGGTGACTGTAGTTCAATGGCAGAGCTCTGGATTGTGGTTCCAGCCGTTGCGGGTTCGAGTCCCGTCAGTCACCCATAAAAAAAGAGACTTGCTTATATGAGCAAGTCTCTTTTTTTATCTATAAATTTTGTAAAAATCTAAATCTTGTAGTCATTTCACAAAAGACTTAAAGCAAGCACTCTATAACTATATGGTAAATTGCTCTAAGAGGCAGGGGATATAATTTTTTATATCCACAATCCCTTTAAGCTATTTTACATAAATTGCTCTAAGAGGCAGAGGATATAATTTTTATATCCACAATCCCTTTAAACTTCTTTTACATAAATTGCCCCAAGAAGTGAGTTGTCATGAAAATAGAAAAACTGTCTGTCTTCTACAACGCTAGCTTCGTTTGTTTGTAAAACTTCTGCCATTATGTTTTCGTGAATATATGCCTTTTCTTTCTCTACAGGAAATATTACACAGGCCATCGCAGTATTGAGTTTTTTGCCCTGAGTAATTGCTTTGAGTTCTTTTAGTTTTTCAATATCCTCTTTTATTGCTTTGACAGTTTCCTGGTAGTTTTTCTTTTCCTCTTCTCCAATTACTTTAAGCTCGATTGCCCACTCATCACCAACAAGTAGGTCAACATCGATCTCTTTGCCATTTACATTTAAAACAGCCTCAGGGACAACCGGTTTTTTATTAATACTTTTTGATAAAACACCTGCAGCCTCAACCTGAAGCCAGTTTTCAAACTTTGAACTTTTCTTAGCATAAACAGCAAGTCCTTTGGAGCCTTCAATGCTAAGTCTCAGGTCATCTGAAATAGCCTTTTTGAGTTCTTCAAATTTCATTTTGCTTACCTCTTTATTTTTATTTATATATGTTTATTTATTTTGTGTAGATTATGGTGATTTATATTTAAAAATCAATACAAATTATGCGTTAATGTTTAATTTTTTTGAAAATTTTATTGGTATTTACTCAAAAATAGTGCTTGAAAATATGTAATTTCTGGTGCTCTTAAAGCAGAAAGAGAGCTTTATACCTATGAAATTTGCAAGTGAATCTGATTTACCTCTGGAGATTGTTGCTGAGTTTTTTGCTGATGTCTCCTCTGCTTTAAGCGATGGCCTTGTGCTCATTGATAGTCATGGCAAGGTGCTTTTGTGGAATAATACAATTCAAAACATGACAGGCATATCTGCAGCAAACGCCTCAGGCAGATATATATGGGATATTGCAAAGGAAACCTGGCAGTATTCCCATGAGAGGGAACAGATGTATGAAGAGTCACGAAAATTTGTTCTGGACACAGTGAACTCTCACAGCGGCTCTTTACACAGGAGGATTAAATTTCCATGTCTTGCAGCAAATGGCAGAAAAATTATACTTGGCATAAATCTCTTTAAAAAGACCTTTGGTAACGAGCCCTTACTTTGCTGTGTATTATCAGACATTACAGATCTTTTTCCAGAAATAGATTCTAAGATATTATTTTCTGAAAGTCAATCTCATGAGATTAACATGAGGACCCCGGAGATAAGCCCACAGGAGTTTTTGAAGGAGGAGGCTTTGCATATATCAGCTGAAAAGTATTCCAGATCCTTTCGCTTTGCTCCCATAAGCCTTACAATTACAACCCTTAATGAAGGGAAAATAATAGATGTCAATGATGAGTTTTTGCGTAATACAGGTTATACAAGAGAAGAAATACGAAGCAAAACTGTTTTTGATATAAATATATGGGAATCGCCAGAGGTAAGGGAACAGATTCTATCTCCTGTGAAGAAATGGAAACCGGTAAAAAATCGTGAGATAATTTTTCGTCATAAAGATGGAAGTTTTCATAACTACATTTTTTCTGCAGAACCTGTTCGCATTGGAGAAGTTGACTGTATAGTGTCAAATTTTATTGATGTTACAGAAACTAGAAAGCTTGAAAAGGCCTTGAGGGTCTCTGAAGAGAAATTTTCTAAATCCTTTATGCTTGCACCAATAAGTCTTAGTGTTACAACTCTTGAAGAGGGGGTTATACTTGAAGTAAATGATGAATTTTTGAATAATACTGGATACAAACGGGAGGAAATTGTTGGTAAGACCGTTTTTGATATCAAAATATGGGAGCCGCCAGAGGATAGAAATAGAATCATACCAATACTCCGTCAGGGAGGAAGAGTAAAGAATATAGAAATTGTTTTTCGTCATAAAAATGGGGATCTCCACAACTATATTTATTCAGCAGAGCCTATTGTTCTTGATGGAGTTGCCTGCATTATCTCTATATTCTTTGATATCACAGAAAAGAAAAAACTTGAGACCGCACTTAAAATTTCTGAAGAGATGTATAAAACCATCTTTGAGAGCAGTGGCTCTGCTATGGGAATTGTTCACAATGACACGCTTGTCCTTGTAAATAATGGTATGGTTACTCTTTCTGGATATTCAAAAAAAGAAATGGAAGGCAAGATGAAATGGCAGGATTTTGTTGTCCCTGAATATGTCCGTGAAATCAGGCGTATGGCAAAGGAGCTTGCTACAAAGGAAGTTTCCCTTATAAATAAAAGCGAGTTTAAGCTTAGAGACAGTAATGGGAATATAAAGGATGTTTTTTGTCTCACAACACTTGGACCTGGAGAAAACCAATATGTTGTAACACTTATTGATATGACAGAATACAACAACTTGCTCACTCAAATTAACGAGATAAGCAAAAGGGAACAGCAGAGAGTTGGTGAATTATTGCACGATAATTTAATCCAATATCTAACAGGGATTTCACTCCTTGTGCGCACCCTTGAGATAAAAAAACAGGTTGGAAGAAGTATTGAACTGAAAGATATAAAGAAGATTCACGATCTTGTTGGAGAGTCTCTTACTCTTGCTGAAAGACTTCTTAAAGGTCTTTTTCTTGTTGAGATAGATTATGAAGGGCTTCCCAGTGCCTTGAAAAATCTTGCCACCTCAGTTAATGATATTTATGATATTACCTGCACATTCGAAGACAATGGTGAGTTTGATATAGACGTTATGAGTGCAACTGAACTTTTTTATATAGCCAATGAGGCTGTCCATAATTCTGTTAAGCATGGCAAATCTACAGAGATAAATATAAGGCTATATGAATCCGATTGCAATTTTATTCTTGAAGTATCGGATAATGGTATAGGCATTGATGAGAAAAGGCTTAAACAGTCAGAGGGCATAGGGCTAAAGCTGATGAAATTTAGGGCGAAGATGATTGGTGCAAAATTTTCTATAAAAAATAAAAAGGATGATAAAGGAGTTATGGTTAGCTGTACTTTCCCAAAAAAAAATTGATTGAGGTGTGGTATGAGGAGTAGTAAAAAACATTCTGTCCTTATAGTGGAAGATCATTCAATAGTTAGAATGGGGCTTTCGATGCTCATTTCTCAGCTTGATGATATAAGTATATGTAGTGAAGCTGAAAGTGGTGAGGCTGCTCTTGAATTTTTGAAAAAAGAAAAGCCTGATTTAATTATAGTTGATATATCCTTGCAGGATATGAATGGCCTTGATTTGATTAAATATATAAAAAAAATAGATTCCGAAATTCCAATTCTTGTTTTGTCAGTATTTGATGAAACCTTTTATGCAGAGAGAGCTTTTGCTGCAGGAGCAATGGGTTATATAATGAAACAGGAAGCCTCAGAGGTTATTGTAAAGGCAATCAAAACAGTCCTTTCCAAACAGCTATATGCAAGTGAAATCATAAAGAATAGACTCATGATGAAGGCCTTAAGAAAACAGGAAGGAGAGGATATCTCAGTTTCATCTCTTACAGATAGAGAACTCCAGGTTTTTGAACTCATAGGGCAGGGATTTGATACACGGGAAATTGCTGAAAAACTCAGGTTAAGTGTAAAAACAGTTGATACCTATAAGGAACATATAAAAGATAAACTCAATTTAAAAAATGCAACAGAGCTAATCCAGCAGGCCTCACGATGGGAGCTTACACGGCAAAAATAGCCTTAAGTTGAATATAAGATATTCCTATCTTTTTTTAGGGATTTATCCTATGAGATAAATCAGGAGCTTGCCTAAGAAAAAAAATATAAATTGCCTCCCCATTTTTATATAGATCTGCCCGATTGTCAAAGTATTTCATCTGTGTTTTATTTTCTCCATAAAATAAAAATGGAGGTCAACATGAATACTTCACTGGAGGGACATGGTCATATATCAGCTTCATCTCTCAATACAGAAAATAACAGAAGTGTATTTGAACTCACTGAAGAACAGATTATGGTCAGGGACATGTGTCGTGATTTTGGTGAGAAAGAGCTTAAGGAACAGGCTGCAAGGATAGATAAAACGCATCAATTCCCAATGGAAACCACGAAGAAGCTGGGGGATCTTGGTATGATGGGGGTTGTATATCCTGAGGAGTATGGTGGTGCGGGTATGGATTATGTTAGCTATGCAATTGCTATAGCTGAACTATCTAAATACTGTGCGTCAACAGGAACAATCGTTGCTGCCCACAATTCCCTCTGCATATCTCCAATATACTATTTTGGCACAGAGGAACAGAAGAAGAAATATTTACCAAAACTCTGCAGTGGCCAACATATTGGAGCCTTTGCAATAACAGAACCTGAAGCTGGATCTGACGCAGGGGGAACCAAAACTACAGCTGTCTTTAAGAATGGAAAATGGATACTTAATGGAACAAAAAATTTCATAACAAACGGAGGAGTTTGCGATGTCCATGTTGTGCTTGCAGTTACTGATAAGGATGCTCCTAAGGGTAAAAATACCAGTTTCTTTATTGTGGAAAAGGGAACTCCTGGTTTTTCAGTTGGCAAGCTTGAGGAGAAACTGGGTATATGTGCATCTTCCACTACAGAAATGATTTATGATAACTGTGAGATTCCTGCTGAAAATATCTTAGGCAAACCTGGAGACGGTTTCAAAATAGCAATGCATACTCTTGATGGTGGACGAGTGGGAGTGGCAGCTCAGGCTCTTGGTATTGCTCAGGCCGCTCTTGATGCTGCAGCTAATTATGCACATCAAAGATATCAATTTGGAAAACCCATAGCAAAGCAGCAGGCTATTCAATTTATGATTGCTGATATGGCAACAGAGATTGAGGCAGCATGGTTGCTTGTTTATAAAACGGCAGAGATTCTTAATACCGGTGACAGAAGGAGAGCCTCTAAATATTCAGCTATGGCAAAGCTATACGCCTCAGAATGTGCTCATAGGTGCACTCACAGGTGTATGCAGATTCATGGAGGCTATGGCTACATCAAAGATTATGTTGCAGAGCGGCTATACAGAGATGCTCGCATAACAGAAATTTATGAAGGCACTTCAGAGATTCAGAGGCTTGTAATAGCCGGAAGTGTTTTAGCAGATTATGAAAGCTAATATAAATAATAAATACAGCCAGGAGGTTTATATGAAGTTTAAAGCAGAATACGAGAGAAAAACTGTCACTGCTGATGAGGCAGTTAAGGTTGTGAAGTCAGGGGATCTGGTTCACTATGGAGAATTTGTAATGAATTCCCATGTCCTTGACAGCGCTCTTGCACGGAGAAAAAATGAACTCCACAATGTTGAAGTACGTTCTGTATGTTGCCCCTTTGTTCCACAGATTGTCCAGCAGGATCCAGCAAGAGAACATTTTATTTACAATGACTGGCATTTTAGTACAGCAAGTAGAAGATGCCATGACAATAATCTTTGCAACTACATCTCACTTACATATCATGAGGGGCCTACTTTTTTTGAAAGGGGCTATGTAAAGCCCGATGTTGCCATGATTAAAGTTGGTCCAATGGATAAGGCAGGATTTTTTAATCTTGGGACAAGCAATTCCATCACTTTAGCTATGTGTGAGGCTGCAAAGATTGTAATTGCAGAGGTAAATGAGTCAGTGCCAAAATGCCTTGGTGGTGCAAGTGAGTCTATCCATATTTCTCAGATAGACTATATTGTTCATGGAGACAATAAGCCTCTTCTGGAATTGCCAGAGATACCTGTTTCTGATGTTGATAAAAAGATTGCAGAGATTGTTATGAATGAGATACCAGATAGAGCATGTGTTCAGCTTGGTATAGGTGCGATGCCCAATATTGTTGGTGCAATGATTGCAGATTCAGATTTAAAAGATCTTGGCGTTCATACAGAGATGCTTGTAGATTCCTTTGTGGACATGTATAACAGAGGAAAGATTACAGGTAAGTATAAAAATATAGATAAAGGAAAGATAGTCTATACCTTTGCCATGGGGACAAAAAAGCTTTATGACTTCCTTGATAATAATCCTGTATGTGCAAGCTATCCTGTGAGCTATACAAACGATCCTTTCCGCATTGCCCAGAATGACAATGTAATTGCTATAAATAATGCTGTTGAGATAGACCTCTATGGTCAGGTATGCTCTGAATCTTCAGGTATAAGACACATCTCTGGAACAGGTGGCCAGTTCGATTTTATATTTGGAGCATATAGATCAAGGGGGGGTAAAGGTCTTATTTGCCTTAGATCTGCGAATGTCAAAGATGGAAAGGTGATTTCCAGAATAGTTCCAACATTACCACCTGGAGCAACTGTGACAGTTCCACGCAGTATAACCAATTATGTTGTTACAGAGTATGGAGTAGCAATGCTTAAGGCAAAATCAACATGGCAAAGAGCTGAGGAGCTTATAAATATTGCACATCCTGCAGTGAGAGATGAGCTTATCAAAATGGCAGAAAAGCAGAAGATATGGGTAAGGTCCAATAAGTTGAGTGCTTAACAACACTAACACTGTTACTGGCTGTGTCTGTTTCTAAATAAGCCTTTTTTTTAAGGAGGAGTCAATCTCCTCCTTTTTTTTATGAAACGAGACTATTATTGGCCCATGTTATAAAATTCATTATTTAACAGCAAAAACTATTTCCTTGGGATTATCACTTTGAGGCCGAAATTTTTTTATCTCCTAATATTTTTTGACTCAAATTAGTTTTCTTTATATATTACACTTAAGCACAGGGAATAAGTGCTTCTATGATTTAAAGGAGGTGTTTGTTATGAATGAAGATCTTAATTTAATAGAATCACAAATTCTCAGGATATTCAAAAATAATCAAAAGCAGGCAGATGATAGCCTTGAGTTTGATATAGTGCTGCAGCAGTCGCTGAAGGCTCTCTCTGACAACTTTGATATGCTTGTTGACTCCCTTGTCAAAAAGGGGTATTTGCGCAAAAGTGGTAAGACACTTATTTTGACGGATAAGGGGGATCAGCATATCTACAAGAAAAAGCTTTATAGCGACTATTGATTAGCTGGATATCTATGGACAGAGATTTTGTATTAATAAGTTGATTGGCTGCTAAAGAAATCTTTTAGGCAGCCAATCATAAGTTTTTATATAATTTGTGTAATTTAGGGCATTGTGCGGAGTATATTAAAAAATTATAGCTCTCTTTTTTGGACATTTTTTTTGATTTGTAAAAAATAATTGCAACTTTTTTTATACCATTTTTGTTTGTCCCTTTGATTTTAATCATTCAAACTTGTTCAAAAGCTCTCCAATGAAATTCTATCTTTGAGACTTTAACAGGTAAAAAATATCATTAAACAGAGGTTTTTGATGAATCAATACACAAAAGAAGTTGTAATTGCCCGGAGTGAGCCTAAACTCTTCAATATGTTTTCAAATCTGAAGGGGATTTTTGCCATACTTTTTATTTTGATTAATACTCTTATTGGCTATCCTTTTTTGCTCACAGCTGCATTTTTAAAATTGCTTATACCTTTCCATTTTTCCAGGAAGCTGTGGACAAAGGTGCTTATTGTAATAGCTACAATCTGGATTGAAAACAACAACTTTCTGTTCCGCAAATTGCTCGGTATAAAAATTAATAGCAGTGGTGAAGAAAATTTTTCCAGAAAAGAGTGGTATCTTGTTTTATCAAATCATCAAACATGGTCTGATATAATTATCCTGCAGATGTTTTTTAATAAAAAAATCCCACTCCTTAAATTTTTTATTAAAAAAGAATTGATATGGGTCCCCCTTCTTGGAATAGCATGGTGGGCACTTGACTTCCCCTTTATGAAAAGATATAGCTCAGAATTTTTGAAAAAAAATCCATCTCTAAAAGGAAAGGATATAGAGGCCACAAAGAAGGCCTGCGAGAAATTTCGTTACACTCCTGTAAGCATAATGAACTTTGTTGAGGGAACTCGCTTTACAAAGGCAAGACATGAAAGACAGCAATCCACTTATAAAAACCTACTCAAGCCTAAGGCAGGTGGAGTTGCTTTTGTATTTTCATCAATGGGCAATATCATTCACTGTATACTTGATGTTACAATAAAATATCCATCACGGGATTTTAGTTTCTGGCACTTCCTCTGTGGCAGAATAAAGGAGGTGCATATTCATGTGGAGAAAATTCCTGTAACACCGGAACTTATTGGAGATTATGAAAATGATTCACAGTATCAGGAAAGTTTTAAAAAATGGATAAATGAACTGTGGCTAAAAAAAGATAAGCAATTTGATTCAATATAAAAATTCAGTTTTTAAATAAACTTTTTTTCCTTGAAAAAAAAGCCTGCATAAGAGAATTGTGAAATATGCAGGCTTTCCCCATAATAATGTCCACTGATAATTTATGTAAAGGTCATATATGATCCTTAAGGAATTGATAGATAGAATAAAAAATTCCTCTCATTTTTCTAAAATGATAGAGGAGCTATATAACTCCTTTTCCATTGAGGGAGTTTCCAGGGAATCCTTTCCGTTCTTTATTTCACTTTTCTTTTACAGCAGAGGGGATCAAATTCTTGTAGTAACAGAAAATCAAGAAAAGCTCAATAATCTTTATAATGATTTAACTGTCTTTGTAGATGAAAAGTATCTATTTAAATTTCCATCGTGGGAAATTCTTCCCTATGAGTTTGTCTATCCCCTTGAGCAGATTGAAAGAGAAAGGATAACTGCCATATATAGGATTTTATCAGGTGATCCAGCAATTGTAATTACCTCAGTAGATGCTATTATGCGTAAAATTCCATCTCAGAAATTTTTTTTGAAACGTGGACTTGCTCTTAATTTAAATGAGGAGTATCCCTTTGATGATATAATAAATACTCTTGTGGAGTATGGTTATACAAGGGAGGCTAAGGTTGAAGCCTTTGGTCAATTTTCTGTCAAAGGAGGGATTATTGATGTTTTTTTACCTTCAAGGGATAATCCCATAAGAATTGATTTCTTTGGTGACACTGTTGAATCCATAAGAGAATTCAATCCAGAGACTCAAGTGTCAATTGTAGAGAACTTTCTTGATTCTATTACAATTTATCCCCGCAGAGAGCTCGTATTATTTAAAAGTGAAAAAGAAAAGCTCAAAGAAAAACTGAGTCATTATTTAAAAGATTCTCAGGATATTCCAGAGGATTTAAAAAATTGGCTGAACAGAGATATTGAACTGGATAAGATTCCTGGGATTTTAGACTACTTCCATGATGTTATAGAAACCGACTCCATAGTGAATTTTTTCCCGGATGATGCTATGGTAGTTCTTCTTGAATGGAACGAGCTTCTTTCAAGAAAAAATATCATAACAACACATTATGAGGATTTGTATAGGAGGAAGTCTCACTTCCAACATATTCTTCCACCAGAAACTTTGTTGGATTATTCTCTTCCTGAAGAGCTCCATGAGAGGTCAGTTAAAATACAGAGTTTTACAGCCACAGTGGGAGCTTTTACTTTTGCCATGAAAAGCTTGCCCAATTTTCAGGGCAGAATTAAGAATTTAAGAGAAGAAATAGCTGCAAGACTTTCCAGTGGATGGAATATAGTGATGACCACTTCTTTTGAGGGTCAGGCAAGAAGACTCTTTGATCTCTTTAGCGAATTTTCACCAAACAGTGATTTTTCTCAATTTAATAGCAATAATCCCTTTAACATAGTTCTTAGCCCACTTTCAGCAGGTCTTGAAATATCAGATATAAAAACTTTTCTGTTAACAGATCATGATATATTTGGGAAGAGCTACAGAAAGAGAAGAACCTTTAAAAGCAAGAGCTCACGCCCAATTGAGTCATTTCTGGATCTTAAACCTGGGGATTATGTAGTTCACATAAATCATGGGATAGGAATTTTTAAGAACATAGAGAGGATGACAGCGGGCGGTGTTGAAAGGGATTTTTTGGTGATTCAGTATGAGGGAGAAGACAGGCTATACGTTTCCCTTGAACAAATATCTCTTGTCCAGAAATATATAGGCCTTGATGGCAAAAAACCTCGCATCGATGCACTTGGGAAAAAATCTGCATGGAACAGGATAAGAGAAAAAGTCCGTGAATCGGTTGAAGAAATAGCCAGAGAGTTAATAAAGATCTATTCTCAAAGAAGTGCTCTTAAAGGCTTTAGATTTCCCCCTGATACTCAGTGGCAGGAGGAGTTTGAGGCATTATTTGAATACGAAGAGACTCCAGACCAGATAAGTGCAATTGAAGACGTGAAGGATGATATGGAAAGCGATAAGCCAATGGATAGGCTTATATGTGGAGATGTAGGCTTTGGCAAGACAGAGGTTGCAATAAGAGCTTCTTTCAAAGCCTGTATGGCTGGCAAACAGGTTGCAATTTTAGTTCCGACAACAATTCTGGCAATGCAGCACTTTGAGACTTTCAAAAAGAGATTTAAGGACTATCCTGTTTCTATAGAAATGGTATCGCGTTTTAGAACAAAAGGGGAAATCATAAAGATTAAAGATAGGCTTTCACGAGGGGAGATTGATATAGTGATAGGAACTCATGCCCTTCTGTCTGCTGATGTAAAGATAAAAAATATGGGCCTTTTGATAATTGATGAGGAGCAGCGCTTTGGAGTAAAGCATAAAGAACAGCTTAAGAAATTCAGGGCAACAGTTGATGTTCTCACTCTTTCAGCAACGCCAATACCAAGGACTTTGCATATTTCGATGTCTGGTATAAGAGATCTTTCGATTATTGCAACTCCTCCAGAAAACAGACAGCCTATTGAAACCTATGTCCTTGAGGATAATGCTGATATCTTAAGAGATGCAATCATAAAAGAAATCCAGCGGGGAGGGCAGGTTTTTTATGTTCATAATAGAGTTCAGACTATTGAAGCTCAAATGGTTCTATTGAGAAATCTTGTGCCAGAGGCAAAATTTTGTATTGCCCATGGACAGATGCATGAGCATGAGCTTGAGGATATAATGATTGATTTTCTTAACCGAAAATATGATGTTCTAATAAGCACAACAATTATCGAATCTGGCCTGGATATGCCAAATGTAAACACAATAATTATAAACAGAGCAGATACCTTCGGACTTTCACAACTTTATCAACTTAAAGGCAGAGTTGGGAGATCGGATAAGAAGGCCTATGCTTATCTTTTTTATCCAAAGCATATATCTTTAACAGAAGAAGCACAAAAGAGATTGCAGGTTATTTCAGAGTATTCAGATCTTGGTAGTGGCTTCAAAATAGCAATGAAGGATCTGGAAATTAGAGGGGCAGGCAATATACTTGGGCTTGAACAATCAGGAAATATTATGGATGTGGGCTTTGATCTCTATTGTCAGATGCTTGAAGAGGAAGTGAGAAAGATAAAGGGAGAGGAAATAAAGCCATATTTTAGAACATCGGTATTCTTTAAAGTGAGTTTTTATATACCAGAAACCTACATAGCAGATGAAAAACAAAAGATTGAGTTCTATAAGAGATTTGAGGCCTGTGAAACAGTCGAAGAAGTAGATGTTCTCGAAAAGGAAATGATTGATAGATTTGGAGCTCCTCCTGAGGAGGTTAGAACTCTTGTGGAGCTTGAAAGAATAAGAGCCCTTGCCTCAAGGCTTTATATAGAGGAGATTCTTGAAGAAAACAACAAAATTAATATTAAGATCACCTCTCAATGCACAATATCACCTGATCTTTTGCTTAAATCCATATCATCAGATAAGAGATTTACCATAAATCCCAAATATCCAGAAATTCTGCAGTTTACGCCAGGTAAAATCCCCATAGAAAAAAAGCTAATGGAGATTAAAAAATGGTTGCAACAATTTTTAATTTTATCTTGAATTACCAGAAGGCTGGAATTATTCCCCTCAATATAAATTAAAAAATAATTTTAAAATAAGGATTGTTTTATGATAAAAAAAAGAGATTTAGCTGTGTTAGTTGCATTGATTTTTGCATTTTTTTCAATCTCCTGCAATAAGTTTACAGGAGAGACAGCTGCAACAATTGATGGAAAGAAGATAACCATCGAGGAAGTAAATAAGTTTTATTATATCCAAAATAAACTCCTCACAAATATTGATTCAAATGAGGAAATAGATAAGCTGGCAGAAAATCCTGCTTATGCAAATCATCCATTTTTGAACAAAGCAAATTTTTTAGATCACTTAATAGCTCAAAAGGTTCTTTACGAAAAGGCTATGGAAGATAAAGAAATAAATAAGGATGAGCTTAAGGCTCTTCTTGAAATGGTAAAGATGCAGACAGCAGCTCAGTATTATCTTTCTAAAAAGCTAAAAAATAAGATTTCAGTATCAGATGATGAAGTTAATAAAATTTATAACGAAAACAGAGCAAGATTTGCAGGAAGAACTGCAGATGAATCAGAAAATTATATAAAACAGCAGCTTTTTGCTCAAAAGTCAAGAGTTGAGGCAGATAAGCTTGTTCGGGAAATTCTTGCTGAGCACTCCATAAAAAAAGATGGCTTCAAGGAATATCTGGAAAAGAATAAAAAGTCTGCTCCTGTAGAAGAAAATAAATCAGAAACAACCCCGGCACAAAAATAAAATTCTGAAATAAAAAGGCTAATCGGTAAAGATTAGCCTTTTTTGATTAAAAATATTCTGTTACAGATCATATTTCTATTGACTTATATTGACTTAAGGTTTATAATCATAAAAAACTAAGAAAGGAATTTTAGTCAGACTTTATTTAGGTCATTTCTTAACTTAAAATATTATGATGAGGTTTTTTGTGATGAATTTGAAAAAATACTCTGGAAAATTAGTTGGGATTATAATCTTCAGCCTTTTATTTGCTTCTTGTAGCGCAAAGAAAGGCCTTATTCATTCTTCCTCAAGAATTCCGGCAGGTTCTAAGGTAGCTGTAATTATTGATTATCCTAACAATCTAAAAAATGTTGTTCTGGTTTCTTTTTTGAAGCAAGGATTTAGGGTTAAGGCTTTAAATGCCTCAGATCTCTACACTATGAAAGATGTTTATGATATATCAGATCTAAAAAAGCTTTCCTATAACATTGATGAACAAAATGTTTCTACTTTAGAAAAGACATATGATAATATTTATAAACTTCATGTTTATAATTTTGAGCTCAACAAAGCTGAATTTTTAAAACAAATAAGAACTGAGTGGGATGTGGATTATCTAATTTTGCTTGATCTCAAAGAATGGGAAAAGGTCAGTTGGGCAAGAGTTATAAATTTAAGAAATTTGGAGGTTGAGTTTGTAGAAAATTATCCAACTGCTTATACTGATAATATAGAATCAATTGTAAATCACTTTATTGCAAATATAACAGGGAAATGATAAATAAACGAAGCATAATAGTTTCTATTCTTGCAGCTTTAGTTTTTTTAGCTGGTAGACCGATTTTTGCGGAGTCTGTGGCTTTTGCTTTTTTTTCAAATAAGTCAGATAAGGCCTCTTTGAATTATCTCAAGGAGGTTTTGCCAAATACGATAGCCTCATCCCTTAATAAAAAATATAATATATCTGCAAGAAAACCTTCAAATGTTGATTTTTTGAGCAAATATGCAGAAGGAGATGATTCTATCCCTGAAAAGGCTCTTAGACCATTATCTCCAGAATTAGTGGCAGATTTTTTTATTTTTGGATATTTTGAAGATTTAAATCAAAATAGAATACGTATTTCTACAAAGATATACAGTCAGGGTTCCAATGAGATCTTTACTTTTATAGAAGAAGGCGATTTAGGAACAGATATGTTTAACCTTGTAGATAAGATCGCTTATCGCATAAATAGTATCATATCCTATAGGCAATACTTTAAAGACAGAGCAATTGAACCTAAGACAAGGATTAGCATTATAACTAACCTTGAGGGAGAGGAGTTAAATATCTGCTATAGTGAATTTTTGAAAAATGGCTACAGAGTTTTTTCTTCTGTGGGCAATGAACTTAAAACAGAATTTGATTATGAAAAAATGAATTATCTCTATAACTTCTATACAACAAATGCACAATATGAAAAGATAGCCTATCGCAGTGAGATCTTTTTGGCTCATGGAACATGGTCTGGGGCAAAGTATTACAGGGATCTCCTTAAAGAAAGGGATATATATAACAAATATGCTTTTGAATATGGCAAAACTATTTCTGGCTACATAAATAAGGTTCGCAATGACAATCTTTTTGATTACTCATTGATTATTTCTGTTGATAAGGATACAAATAAAGCATGGGTTCGTTGTATTAGCATAAAGGATTTTAAGCTTGTCTATTTAGAAAAAAACATAGATGCGCTGGAGATAGATCAATTGGCTCGTAAAATAATTATGGAGCTTTCTACAAATATGCCAGAGAAATTTTAGTTTATTTCTTCCTTAAAAGATATTCAGCTTTATCAAATTGTTTTGTTTTTCTGTATAAGTCCACAAGAGCCTTTTTAATATCTCTGTCATAGGGATTTGCATTGTATGCAGAAAGGAGCAATTTTTCTGCCTCATCAAACTTTCCCATCTTTTCAAGGGTGATTCCGCTGTAAAAATCTATTCTATCTCCTCTGTAGCCATTGGCTCGTGAAAAATTTAGAGTTTGAATTGCTTCACTATATCTATTGCTATGATACAGGGAGGCTCCATAGTAAAAGGCACAGTTTGCATTATTGCGGAGAATATTTTTGTCATAAAAATAGATAATTTCACCATAGTATTTATTTTCAAAGAGAGATTCAAGTATTTTCATAAGCTCATCAAGTTGAATTGAGCCGTTTTCCATGGAGGAAGCAATGAGTTCTGCACCTTTTTCCTTTTGACCAAGCTTTATATAATTAAGCCCTGCAATTTTTTTTAGTTCATTATTTGTTAGATATACCTCTGTAACTCTGTCTAAAAATTTTTCAAGCCTGCGGTATTCTCCTTTATTATACAATTCCCATGCCTTTTGGACAACACCTTCCTCAGTATAAAATATTGTATAAAAACTTTTAACATAAAATCTATGGACAAGAAAGCTTTCTTTGTAGGAAAAAGCTATAATAGCTACTATAATTACAATTAGAAGGAATTTTTTCATTTTATCAGCTCTCTTTATAATAAAATCACTAAAATATTGATAAAAGGATTTAATTCTTGAAAAATAATGCTCTCATAATTATTTTTACAAAAAAATTTTTAAAAATTAAGGAAATAAATCGTATATAATTCAGGAAAGCATAACATGAGAAAAAAATCAAGAATATCTTTTATAGTAGTTTTTATTATGTTGATTACCCATAGCCTCTATGCAATTACAGGCGATGAGGCCTTAAACAAATTCAGGGCAAGGATGAGTTCCATAGGAAAACTAACAGGTATTATCTCATGGTCTGGGCCCGAGGGGGAGACTTATACAGGAGCTTTTAAGTATATGAGCCCTGGCAAGATCTATGTAAAATTCAGTAACCCAGGTGGCAAAACAGTTGTTTCCAATGGTAGAACTCTATGGGTCTATTCCGCTGGAAGTAATATGTGTGGAGTTCAGGATCTGGCAGGGGGCGGTTCAGGAGGGATAGCTGCTTTAACATCCGGGTATATGGCCATAGTAACAGCCGAAGGCCCAGGAGGATATACTATAAAGCTAAAAGGCAATGGCAAAACTTTTCCAGAGATAATTCTTATGGTGGATTCAACTTTCTTTTTAAGGAAGGCGATATTAAAAACACAGAAAGGTGGGGTCTACAATTTTTCTCTGTCAAATGTGAGCTCAACAGATGCGATAATACCCAGTATCTTCGACTTTAATGTGCCATCCAGTGCACAGATTGTAAAAAATCCTCTTAATATAAAATAGCAGAGGTGATTTTGAAGAGATTAATATTTGGCTTTTGTGTAATTTTTATAGGCTTGCCACTTTTTTCACAGGAGAGACAGGAGAGCTCTCTTAATTATACATTTTTAGGGCCTATATTTTCTTATTCTATAAACTCTGCACAATACAGTGACTGGGTAGATAATGAAAGAAAAACACAGAAGTTATCTGGAAGAAATATGGCTGGAGGCCTTGCCTTTAAAGTCATTGCAGGGGATATATCCGGTGATTTACACTGGAAATATTCCTATAGTCAATATGATTCTACAATAACATGCCTCGAATATGATATATCAGCAATGTATTTATACACTTTAAACAAATCCTGGTCTTTGGGAGGAGGTTTTGGTTTGTTTATGGAAACTCCTCCTTCTAATGTTAACCACGATGGTGCTGCTGGTATTTATATTCCCATTGAAGTTTTATTTTCTGCCTCAGATAGTATAAAGATCTTTGTAGATTTATTTGGCAAATATGGCACTTTTGCTATAGGAGATAATACAAAATTTCAATCCTTTGGACTAAACTTAGGGGTTGTTTTTAAAGTTGGAAGGATTTAATAAGACATTAAATAGACTCTTGGTTCCATCTTTGCCGTTGACAGCGTGGATTTTCTTTTCCACAGTCTTTGCTTATGGTTCTTTATGCTATTCTCCGCACAAAGCCCTTTTTACGATTATATTTGCTGTTATATTTATTGTCTCTGTATGGGGAGTTCTAAATCGCTACAGGCATTTGATATTTAAAGGGAAAGCTCGTTTTTTTTCTATAGCAGTAATTTTAATTTTGCTGACCTCTATATTTTTCATTATAAACAGAAATATCTACACCAGATATAATTCCACCTCTTTACCTCAGTCACTGGAAAATTTTTATGTAGCAGTAGATGAGGTAGAAAAAAAGCGATATACTCTGGAATTGCACTGTTTCCTTGATCAAGGCAAGGATAGCTCAATGATCACCTTATTTTATAATGGGAGTTCCTCTTTTGTAAAAGGGGATAGACTTATGGTGCTAAAAAGAGTAAATAAGCTTACAACTGGATATGATAGCTACAGGCTTAGAGGAATACATTATGTCTCATACGTTGATGATGAAGATTTTTTGATTATTGATAAATCTCAGACAAATTTAAGAGACATGATTCGGGAATACATAAAATCCACTGCCTTAAAAATATTTCCGGAAAAAACAGCCTCAGTTGTTTTATCTATATTTACAGGAAATCAAAGCTATATAAAAAAAGAAACTCGTCTTAAGTTTAGAGATGCTGGAGCTTTACATATACTTGCTGCATCAGGGCTACATGTTGCTATAATTGCAGGAATTCCAGCCTTTCTATTTTTTATATTTAGCAGAAATATTGTTTTGCTAATTTCTGCATTAACTGTTGGCTTTTATCTATTTGTTACAGATGCTCCAATATCACTTGTGCGTGCAACCATTATGTATTCTCTTTTTGTCTTTCAGATATTTATACATAGAAAAGTAAATTCCTTTAACACCCTTATGATAACTGCCGCTATTGTTCTTTTGATTTTTCCATGGGAGATCTTTTCCATTGGCTTTCAGCTTAGCTTTGGAGCTACTCTCGGCATTATTTTGTTTAGCGACAGATATGGCTCGACAGCGGGCTCTTTACCATTGTTTATTAGAAACACTCTTGCCATGACTTTGTCAGCGCAGCTCTTTACTACACCTATAATACTTTTTCACCTGAATCAGATTAATACAATTTCTGTTATTAGCAACCTCTTCATTATACCAGCTGCATCTTTTTTTATGTATAGCGCATTTTTTGCCCTTTTAGTAGGGCAAGTCCCTTTTATTTCCATAGTTACTGGAGTGTTCGCAGATTACTCCTACAAATTACTTGAAAAACTTGTGGAAATTTTTTCATCTTTTAATATGAATTTTTTTATATCAGAGGGCTATATTATTATATTATCGCTTTTTACATTATCTCTCTTGCCTCTTATTCCCGTAAAAACTATCAGTCGTCTTAAGTTTGCACCTGTAGTAATATCTTTTGCTCTCATGACTTTTTATTTAAAGGGAAATCTTTCTGCAAATAATCCGGAGGGTGTGATTAAAATAGGCTCTTCTCTGATTGAATATTCCATGAACAATTCCAGGTCTATATCCTTAGATATAAAATCCACAGAGGATATTCAGCCTTTACTGGATAGACTTAGAGCTCTCAATGGTAACTTTACTTCTATGAGGGTGAAAAATCTTTCATATCCAAATCTTAGGGCTTGCAAAATACTTAGCTCTGAATTTCCAATTGTGCAATGTTCTTTTTGTGCCGTGCCCGATATTACAAATACATTCAAGTCCCTTCTTAAAGTTTTAGATAGAGAGGGTATAAGTTTAAAATTTGAAATTGGTGAAAATTAAAACTTTTTTAACAAAAAAATTTTTTATTTGCGGAATGACTTTTCTTAGACAAAATACTTCTCTATTTTTTTATTAAAAGTTTCGATTATTTTATTAGAGAAAATTTAATACCCTTTAGAGGCAATATGTTACTTGTTGATGGGAAAAATTATTCAGATTTGATTTTAAAGGGAGAGACAGTTACCCTTTCTCTTAAATATATTGATGAAGAAACTCTTTTGCTAATAAATTCTATCATTCTTAGAATTTTATCTTTTTATGGAAATATTTTTCTTCTGGAGACTTTAGTCACAATACTGAGAGAGATAATATACAATGCTTTTAAGGCAAATCTAAAGAGGATTTATTTTGAAAAATCAGGTGTTCCTATAACGGATAGAGAAAGATACCATATTTTAATGGAAAAATTTAAGGATGACTTCCTTTTTAGGATAAATGAAATAGCCAATGAAATAAAGGCTCAGGAAAAGTACTACATAAATATTATCTTCAAAAAAAATGATGATGAATTAAAAATTTCTATATTTAACAATGTTGCTCTTATTGAGGAGGAATTCAATAGAATTAAAGCGCGAATAGAAAAGGCTTTGCAGTATCAAAATCTGGCAGATGCCTATAACGATATGTATGACTCTACAGAGGGTGCAGGACTGGGCTTTGCACTGATGATTTTTTTGTTAAGGAATTCAGGAATTGGTCATAATAATCTAAAGATTCAAACATCGGAAAAAGGAGTTACAGTATCTGTTAATGTTCCAAAAAAGCTAAAAGAGGAATCTATAATTTCCTCTGTCAAGAAAAAGGTTCTGGACGATGTTGATACTTTGCCAACATTTCCAGAGAATATAGTCGAGTTACAAAGGCTCTGTGCAAGTAAAGAGGCCACAATTGAACTTATTGCCTCAAGGATAAGTCAGGATCCCTCTCTTACTGCTGACGTTATAAAGCTTTCTAACTCAGCTGGCTTTGTTCCAGGCAAAAAGATTATGACAGTGAAAGATGCCTTGATGATCATTGGATTGAAGAATTTAAATCTCATATTGACAGCAAGTGCTGCAAAAACCATAATGCAGAGTAGATATAAAAAATTTGAAATTATCTGGGAACATTGCATACGAGTTGCCAATTATTCAACAGCAATTGCAAAGATGAAGCAGTTGAGTGGGATTATTGATTCAGCCTTTACCTCTGGGCTTTTGCATGATATTGGGAAGATTGTTTTAATGTCAGCAGATGATAAGGTTGTTCATACAATATCTGAAATTACAAGGGATAAGCAGCTTAGATCTTCTTCGATCTTAGAGGAGATTTCTGTCGGTATAAGCCATGCTGATATTGGTTCACTTATTGCAGAAAAATGGAATTTTCCCCCTCATCTAAAAAATGCTATTGAAAACCATCATTCACCTCTCAATGTAAATGGGGATCATAGAGATCTTACCTTTACTGTTTATCTTGCCAATATGCTAGCAGGAGTTGAAAAAAATAAGTACAGCTATTATTACATAGAGATGGATGTTTTAAAATGGATTGATATTGATAATCTTGATGATCTCAAGGCCTTCCATGAAAAACTCAAGAATAACTATAATAACCAGATGACAGCAGCAGGCTGATTAAATGTTTGAATACCTACTGACTGAAAGTAAAAGCGGGGTAAAGACCCTTTGTGCAAAGGATATAGAGACAAATAGGGAAGTTAGAATTCACTCCGCCTATGACCCTATTAAAGAGGCAGAGAGAGCTGTTCACTCCTTTACTCCAGGTAGAGCCTCTCTTGTTATAGTATCAGGTCTTGGGCTTGGATATCATGTTGAGCTACTAAAAAAGAATTTCAGAGATAAAAAATTCCTTGTATTTGAATTTAGTAATGAAGTGATAGCTCTGTGCAAAAGACATAATCCAGAGTGCCTAAAAGATATAGAGCTGGTAAATTCTATTGGGGAATTAAATCTTTTTTTTGATAATATAAACATCGCTCATCTCACTGGAGTCTCAGTCTATGTTCACAGGCCTTCTTATCAGCTAAATCCTGATTTTTATGATGAGATGATTGAAACTGCAAAGCTAAATATTTCTTCTCGAGTGAGTGATCTTTTAACCAGATTTGAATTTGAAGAGAAGTGGATTGAAAATATTTTTAAGAATATAGGATGGCTTTCCAAGGTACCTTCTGTATCCATACTCTTTAATAGATTCAAAGGTTATCCTGGAGTTATAGTTTCCGCAGGACCATCCTTAAGAGAATCTTTAGATCTTCTGGAAAAAATTAAAGATAGAGCCGTTATCCTATGTGTGGATACGTCTTTTAAGGTGCTACATAAATATGGAATTGAGCCTCACTTTGTTATGACGCTTGATTCTCAAAAATATAGCTTTAAACATTTTACTGGTGTTAAATCTAAATCAACTATCTTGATATCAGATGTTGTTGGCTGTCCATCCATTCTCAGGTATTATTCTGGCAGAAAGATAATTAGCACAACTGCAAAGTATTATAAAGATAAAGAAGGTAGTAACGTCAGAGAAACCACTCCTATTATGGATTGGATAGAAAGAAACATTGGAACAATAGGGGATGTTCAATCAGGAGGTTCTGTGGCCACAAGTGCTTTTGATCTTCTGCTTAATATGGGATGCGATCCAATAATTCTTATTGGACAGGATCTTGCATATACTGGTCGAGAAATACACTGCAGCGGAACATATCACAATGATGATTGGTGTCCGCAGATCAATAGATTAAAAAATCTTGATACTATAAATCAGAATATAATAAGAAAGCGTAAAATAAAATATGTTGATAGGTTTAACTCTGATGGAGTTGTTATTTCTGATTTTGTTTTTGACCTTTACAGAAATTGGTTTGAAGACTCTTCATTTAAAGTCAAAGCTCAAGTCATAAATTGCAATTCAGGTGGAGCTAAAATAGAACATACAAAGGAGCTTTTCCCTGAGGAGCTAAATTTAAGCAAACACAAAAGGCCACCTCAGGAGGTAATAGATGAGATATATTTCCATGGGAGTTTAAAAAATTTTGACAGATTTATAGAGAAGATTAGTCTCTTAGAGAATAAATTATTTGAAATTGAGAGAGCAATTGCCCTTAACATCACTGATGAAGAAAAATTTGACATAATTGATGAAATTTTACAGGACAATGATCTAAATGAAGTTTTACGGCCTCTTATGAGAAAATCGGAGTTTTATATTGCAAGGCATAATCCCGATGATAAAAAACGCAGTGAGATGATATACAATGAAATAGTAATTAATTCTGCTAAATTAAAAAAATTTTTTATTGAAACTAAAAGATTTTTCTGTGATAATAATCAATATGAAAATTAAAATATTTGTAATATTCATGATAATAATAACTGCTAAGATTCTTGAACCCAATGCAAAAGAATCCAATAGCTATGTTAATTGGCAAGAAGGTGTTGTGGTCTCAATGGCAGAGGCATCTGTTAAGCTAAATGAAGAGGGTGAAGTGTTATATGGGGACTCTACAGAAAAGACATCTATCGCCAATGGGAGAGATATGGCCTATTTGAAAGCAAAGGAGATTGCCATTGAGAAGGCATTTTTAGCTATAGATGAAATTCCAGTTGACTCAAACACAACAGTTGGACAGCTTATGGAATCAGACAGAGATATAAGAGAAAAGATCTACCTTTATATGAATGATTATGCAAAATTCCGTGAGATGCCTGCTGGATATTTAAAAGAGCGATGTAGACTTGAACTAAAATTGGGATACATAATTGATGCGTTAAATATTGATTTTCCAGAGGAACCATTTCCTTTAAGGGCAGATAGAGATATTGCAACAAGATATACATCTCTAATAATTGATACAAGGGGCCTTAAGATAAAGCCTTTATTGATGCCTTCTGTTTTTCAGGAGGACGGTCTTGAAATTTACGGGAAGAATAAAGTTAATGGCAAAGCAGCAGTAAAAAATTTAATTATATCATATACTCATAGTGAGGCTGAAGCTCTAAAGCATAAAAAGGCTGGAAGGCGACCTTTCTTTTGCACTGCCTTAAAGTCTTTAAATGGGAATCCAGTTATCTCAAAAGAGGATGTTAAACGAATATTTAGCCATAATGATAATATTTCCTATTTAAAGAAATGTAAAGTCATATTAATTATTGATAGGTAATGTTATGAATCCCATAGTTAATTTAATAACTTCTTTTTTAATTTCAATAAATAGACTGCTTGATTCATTAACTCTTCAAACTATTCAAAATATTAAACGTGGTTTTTATTTTATAATTTTTTTAATGTGTATAATAGGCGTGATTATTGGCATCAATATGGGTAAAAAAGCTGCAAAGATTAAAAGCCCTCCTTTTGCGGAATATGTAAATGACACATTTAGAATAGATCTAAGCAGAGAAAGAGATGCAGCTGATTTTTCTGAATTGCTGGAAAAGGAAGTTGTAAATCAATCTACTATTAATAATTTTGATAAGGCAGTTTTTCCTACAAAAGAAAATATGAATCCTCAATATTCAGATGAGCCTGTTGGTGTTAAGGGCAAAATTTCTGAACCTGATATTGTGTCTACTCCTTATAAAGATGATTCACCTGTAGATGAGGATCTCAACAGAAAGATAACAGGAGATGATGCTATTCTCAAGCCAATAGAGAGAAATTTAGACGAAAGCCCCAGGAATATAATAATTAGAAACGATAGCCTTAAATCCGAGGATAAAAAAGAGGTCATAGATAAAACTCCTACAAATGAGGGTGAGGTGAAAACCATAGAAAAAAATAAGACTGTGACTCCAAGAGTGATTTTTAAAGAGCAAGGTGTAATAGGACAGTGAAAAATTTACAATACATATTGATATTAATTTTTATAAGCTCAGCTCTGGTTGCACAAGATGTCAAGGCTCCAGAAAACGTAATTAAGAGTATTATTTCCCAGGACAAGCCATCTAAAGCTGTCACAGAGGAGAGCAATAAACAAAAGCAAGAAATCACCTCTGATAAAAATCAGCAAGATAGTTTGCAAAAAGAGAATGAAACAAAAGAAGACCAAAACCTAAAAGATGATGAAGCTACAGAGAATTCAAAAGAAGAAAAAAAACTCACGATGTCCGGGAAAGATGAAATTCTGTTTAAAACCGGAATCCAATTATTTGAAACTTCAATGTATGATCACTCCCTTGCAAAGTTTAAGGAGCTTTTAAACACTTATCCATCAAGCAAATTTGCAGACAGTGCTCATATATGGCTTGGTAAAATATATATAAGAAAATATCAATATGATGACGCCATAAGTGAATTTGATTCTGTGAAAGAAAATTCCGGCGAGTATCCAGCCTCCCTTTATTATAAGGGGGACTCCTATAAGCTTAAGGGAGATAGCATAAAGGCAATTGAAAATTATAATAAGTTAGCTGGAGAATTTCCAGAAAATGATCTGGCAGATAATGCTATAATTAATATTGGCAAATTATATCTGGCAGAAAGTAAAGGTTATCAGGCCCTTGAGGCAGGCCTCAAGATAGTGAAGTATTATAAAGACTCAGAGTCAATTGATGATGCCTATTATCTAATTGGGAAGGTATATGAAAAGGATTCAATCCTTAAAGACATTGAGCTTGCTCATAAATACTATAGAATGTTTCTGAAAAAGGCAGAAAATAAAGAAAAATATTTTGTGGATTCACCACTCTTACAGCTTGTGAAGTCAGATATTCAATTCCTGGAAAAGACATATTTTAAATCGGAGAGATAATTTTAGGTAATGTCTTTGATTTCCTCATATATCTTCAGCAGCAGTTCCATGTATTGATCTCTGGCTTTGATATATTTTCTCAGTAATTCATTGGAAACAACAACTTCAGTTAACGAACGGAACATTTCTTTTTCGTAACTTTCAATTGGAGAATTCAGTTCATATTTTCGCTGTATTGTCTCAGCTATCTCATTGTATTTTTTTAACAATGCAGAAGCGTCAGGATCTGATTCGACTTCTTTTGATATGCTCTCAAATTCAGAGAAAGCTTTTGTCTTTTTTAGTAATAAGCCCAGTTCATTTGCTCTTTTAAGAATCTCTTCCATTTTCTTTCCCTTTAATAAAATTTATGGTGGGGTAATAAATTTCCTTGCTTTATAAGAAATATACTAAAAAGTATTTTTAAGAGTTATTACTGAAAAGAATATTTAATATTCCTATTATGTCAAGGGTTGTGGATATTTTTTTGATTTTTTATTAAAGTCAGAAAATTTAATTTTTAAAAATTTTTAGACAAGCTTTATTTTATGGAAAGTTCTCTGGTTTTTATTAAGACACTTTTAATCCGACAAGTTGTAAATATAACTCTATTGATATGTAAATTTTTAAATTTCTCTGCTGAGGTCAAAGAACTTTATGAATAATATTCTTGACATATAAAGGTAAGGATCGACGATTTCTTCGGTTTTATTTCTAAAATCATTATTGCCTCTGGAGTTTATAATGAACATCGAAAGTTTTTTTCAGCATTTTTCAAATGCTGTGTCCTTAGGGAGCTTATATGCCCTGATTGCCATAGGATATACAATGGTCTATGGAATATTGCGTTTGATAAACTTTGCCCATGGCGATATTTTTATGCTTGGTGCTTATTTTGCTTTTTATTGTCTCACTTTATTTATGATGCCCTGGTGGGTAGGATTTATTGTTGCAATAGGCTTAACAGCTTGTTTTGGAATTCTCATAGAAAGAGTAGCTTATAAGCCTTTGCGTAATTCACCAAAGGTTTCAGTTCTTATTTCTGCGATAGGAGTTTCTTTTTTGCTTGAAAGTCTCGGTGTTGTAATCTTTGGCGGAATACAGAAGGCTTTTCCTATTCCAGATATTTTTGGTAAAGTTGTTGTTATTGCAGGAATATCAATTGTAAGTGTAAATTTTTTCATCCCCATAATAGCTATTATATGTCTTATTGCACTTATGTACCTTGTGAATTATACAAAAACAGGTATGGCAATGAGAGCTCTCTCAAAAGATCATGAGGCCGCAAGACTTATGGGTATAGATGTTGACCGTGTAATCTCTTATACCTTTGGTCTTGGATCAATACTTGCTGCAGTTGGCGGTATAATGTGGGGAATGAAATATCCTCAACTTTATCCGCTCATGGGGCTTATGCCTGGGCTTAAGTGTTTTATAGCTGCTGTTGTTGGAGGGATTGGCAATATTGCGGGAGCTGTAGTTGGTGGCTTTGTCATAGGCTTTATAGAAATTATGACTGTAGCCTTTGTGCCCGAACTTTCTGGCTACAGAGATGCGTTCGCTTTTATACTGCTAATAATAATTCTCCTTGTAAAGCCCAATGGCATCATGGGAGAGAAGCTTGCGGAGAAGGTTTGATATGAAAAATGATCAGAAAACAAGAAGAATTCTATCCATTGCCTTAATAGCATTAGTGGGGATTGTCCTCTTTTTGTGTAATCAATATCTCGATTCCTATCAACTGAGAATTATAAATTTATGTGGCATATATATAACACTTGGATTAAGCCTTAATTTGATTTATGGATTCACAGGTTTGTTTTCTCTTGGCCATGCAGGTTTTATGGCTGTAGGAGCCTATACCACAGCATTGCTAACTATGCCTCCTCAGTTGAAACAGATGAATTTTTTTCTTGAGCCAATTGTTCCATGGCTTGCAAATGTGGAGGTAGGATTTTTTTGGGCTCTAATAATTGCAGGTTCCATTACTGGACTTATTGGTTTTCTAATTGGAGCTCCTGTTTTAAAACTGAGAGACGACTATCTGGCAATTGCAACTCTCGGCTTTAGTGAGATTATACGAATTGTTTTTACTAATTTACAGAATGTAACAAATGGCCCACTGGGCTTAAAGGGTTTGCCACCTTATACAACAATATGGTGGTCCTGGGGTTTTGCGCTTGTTTCCATCTTATTTATGGCTTACCTTTTTAAAGGGAGTTATGGGAGAGCCTTTATAGCTATAAGAGAAGATGAAATTGCTGCTGAGGCTATGGGTATAAATATCTTCAGACATAAAATTTTGTCTTTTACAATCGGCTCGTTTATGGCAGGTATTGGAGGAGGGCTTCTTGCTCATCTTATGGGCACCATAGATCCACTTATGTTTAGATTTTTGCTTACCTTTAATATTTTACTTATAGTCGTGCTTGGAGGAATGGGCAGCATAAGCGGAACTGTTATATCTGCTATAGTTGTTACTGTATCCATGGAATATCTCAGATTTTTGGATGGCCCAATGAATTTCCTTATATTTAAGACTGATGGAATTCCTGGCATGAGAATGGTAATATTTTCTTTATTGCTTATGATTGTAATTCTCTTTTTTCAGAGAGGCCTTATGGGTAGTAAAGAGCTCAGCTGGGATTTTATTCTTGGACCAAAAGACAAAACTTTGAATTTACCTGAAGAGGAATAGATATGTATATTCTGCGAACAGAAAACGTTACAATGAAATTTGGCGGGCTTGTGGCTGTTTCTGACTTTAATCTTGAGATCAAGCATAATGAGATTGTTGGCCTCATTGGCCCAAATGGTGCAGGCAAAACCACAGCCTTTAATATAATAACAGGGCAATATACTCCCACAGAGGGGTTTGTTTTTTTTAACAATGAAGATATAACTACATGCAGTCCTTATGAAATAACAAGACTTGGCATTGCCAGAACTTTTCAAAATATAAGGCTTTTCAAAGACATGACAGTTCTTGATAATGTTTTGGTAGGGAATCATCTCAGGCTTCGTTCACCACTACTATCATCAGTGTTGAGATCTCCACGATATAGAAAAGAAGAAAGGCACATGATCCAAAAATCTTTTAATCTACTTAGGGATCTTGGCCTTGATGATGTTTTATATGAAAAGGCTTATTCTCTGCCCTATGGAAAGCAAAGAAGGCTTGAGATTGCAAGAGCTCTTGCCACTGATCCAAAGGTTATTCTCCTTGATGAGCCTGCAGCTGGCATGAACCCTCAGGAATCTATTGAGTTAATGAACTTTATACATGAGATAAGGGAAAAATTTGACCTTACAATACTCTTAATTGAACACACAATGCAGGTGGTTATGGGAGTATGTGAAAGGATATATGTCCTTGACCATGGAGTAACAATTGCACAAGGAACTCCTGAGGAAATACAAAATAATCCCAAAGTTATAGAAGCATATCTGGGGGTCAACTGATGCTTAAAATAGAAGGACTGACTGTAAACTATGGTGGAATAAAAGCTCTCAAGGGTATAGATATGGATGTCCCTGAGGGTAAAATTATAACGCTTGTTGGAGCAAATGGCGCAGGGAAAAGCACAACTTTGCGCTCAGTTGTTGGGCTTACAAAAATAACATCAGGGAAGATTTATTATCAAGGCCAGAATATTACAGGTAAAAATACTGTAGATATAGTTAGATCTGGAATAGTCCTTGTCCCTGAGGGCAGAAGAATTTTTCCGAATCTTACTGTATATGAAAATCTTGTCCTTGGTGGATATTGTGAAAAAAATAAAAAGATTTTTGATGAACGCCTGGAACATGTATGCACAGTATTCCCAAGATTAAAGGAAAGACTCAAGCAAAAGGCAGGGACATTCTCTGGTGGAGAACAACAGATGCTTGCCCTTGGAAGAGCTCTTATGGCTAATCCAAAACTTTTGATGCTGGATGAGCCATCTCTTGGGCTTGCACCTTTAATTGTAAAAAATATCTTTGAAATAATTCAAACAATAAATAAATCGGGAGTAACAGTGCTTCTTATTGAGCAGAATGCAAAAGCAGCTCTTGAGATTGCAGATTATGGTTATGTCCTTGAAACAGGAAACATAGTTTTAAAGGGCTCAGGGGTGGAACTTCTTAGCAATGAGAATGTAAGAAAGGCTTATCTGGGCATCGCTTAATTTTTATGACAAAAAGAATTTCTATTCTCATAATTTATACTGGAGGAACAATAGGGATGATACGGGACCATAAAGATGGTTCCTTGATACCCTATAGCCTTGAAGGAATTTTGTCAGAGGTTCCTGAAATTTTGCGATTTGGATTTAATCTTGATTCCATTACATTTCAAAATCCAATTGATTCTTCCTCTGTTACCCCTGATATGTGGCAGAGGCTTGCTTCTATAATTTATAAAAACTATGAGAAGTATGATGGTTTTGTCATTCTCCATGGAACTGATACAATGGCATATACAGCCTCTGCCTTGAGCTTTATGCTTGATGGACTGTCAAAGCCTGTCATACTTACAGGATCCCAATTGCCGATAAATATGCTTCGCACAGATGCAAAGGAAAACCTGATATCCTCAATAGAAATAGCAGCATCTCAAAAGGACGGGAAAGCTCTTGTGCCTGAGGTCTGTATTTATTTTGAATTCAAGCTTTATAGAGGGAATCGCACAGTCAAGAGAAGTGCAGAGCATTTCAATGCCTTTGAATCTCCCAATTATCCTCCACTGGCTGAATCCGGGATTGAGATTAAGTATAACTATAACTATATAAGAAAATGCAATTCCTGTGAGCTTAATATTTTTACAGATATAGAAAATAATGTTGTGGTATTTAAAATTTTTCCTGGCATGAACGAAAATGTAGTCAAATCAATATTCACTATACCTGATCTTAAAGGTGTAGTTATGGAGACATACGGCTCTGGAAATGCACCAAATGACGAATGGTTTTTGAAAATTATAAGTGATGCAATTAGCAGAGGAATTGTTGTTATAAATGTAAGTCAATGTATTTCTGGAACTGTAGATATGGAAAGATACAATACAGGTGCAGCTTTAGGCAAAGTAGGAGTTATAAGTGGCAGAGATATTACTACAGAAGCAGCTTTAACAAAGCTCATGGTGCTTTTAGGAAAATATAAAGATCCAGCTAAGGTGGCATCACTATTCCAGAAGGATTTAGCTGGTGAAATTTCTCTCTAAACTAAAAATTTATACCAAGCTCTTCGATGATGTTATCAATATCAATATTATAATTTTTAAGTATGTGCTTTTTAAATTGACTTAAAGTCCCAAGATTAGAAGCTGCAAAGCAGGAATTTTTTATGAGCCTTTTTAGATCGTGAATACTCAGTATGTCCTGATATTCTTTGAATAATTTCACGCTATAATCAAAGGCGGATAGAACCTTTTTGTAATTTTTCATGAAAATAAATATATCCGATAATTCAGTGCATCCCTCTATGAGTGTTTTTACGTTTACTGCTTCTGGCTCTATTGTGTCTCTATGGGGTGGAATTTTTATCATCTTGAGATAATATGAAATTGCTGTCTTTGTATCCTGAAGATAGTGTTGATGGAGATATGCTAATCTAAAGATTGCCAGTATATAGTTTTCATTTAGCTTCAGGGCATTTTTATAAGCATCTATTACAAAGAGAGGATTTTTCCTCACAGGAAAATTTGCAGCAAGCATAAACCATGCTTTGGCAGATTTTGGGTAGTTTTGGGCAAGCTCTTCTGCTTTACTCCATGCTTTTTTTTCTGCCTCACCGGGAGTAGTTATTCTATCTACTAATTTTTTGCGCAGCTTAAGAGCCTTCTTTTTGTATTTTTTTATCTGGGAGTGATTGATTAACTCATTATAGTGAACTAAGGCTGCTTCCTCATATTCGGCCTCTGATGTAAGAAAGCATAGTTTATCATAATTTCGTGCAAGGAGAAGTGTTACCTCATCATTGCCAAATCCATGATGAATAAGCTTCTGAAGTATAGAGATAGATTCATGGAGACGGTTTTTTCTGTAAAGTTTTTTTGCCTCAGAGAGCAGTTTTCGGTGGTCTATAACTTTTATGTTATGTTTTTTTATCAGATTCATGCCTGATTAAACTAATAAGAAACTAAGAAGTCAACTTATTAATTTAATCGGCAAAAAACTCTTTCCACCAAAGCACTTTGATTTTATGAGCAAGAAAAAATAGAGGTTACACCTTTTAGCTTAAGTTCTCCAAAAAAAAGAAATTTAGAAAATTCAATCTCTATGGGAGAATTTTGTTTGTGGACAATATCCTCATGAATCCATATTGTTATTCCATCTTTTTCATATTTTTTGTAAAGATATTGAACAGAACTGGCTGGTTTTCCCGTGCTAACTGCAGGGACCCGGCTTGATATTTGCCGGGTTGGAGCTCAGCCTCCACAGGCATGGTAGCTTTCAAATGTAATTTTTATTTCTTTGCCTTTTTTAGTTATATAATTTTTAGCTTCATTGGATATGATTATTTCCATATATTTTATCCTTATATAATTTAATTAATTTGTAAATCACGGTATAATTTTGTTAATCAAAAAATATAAATATTTGCAAAAAAATGCATTGTTATAAAATATCTAAATAAATTTTTATAATAAAAAAAAGTTGCTATCTTTGCCATGATAAATATTGTGATGTAAATCAGTATTTATTCCTTAACTTCTTTTAAAATAAAAATACTCTCTTATCCCCGCCGCTGAAGTTTTCGGGGATAGTATTTTCTTGATTTTACACTAAAAATCATATTTAGGAATAATTACTGGATACAAATAGTGATACATAAAAAAGTGATATGGCAAAGATATACCCTCAAGATATTGTAACTCAGGGAAAAATTCCTCAGGAACTAAAATTTATAGTTTCAGATCTCATGAAACTTGATGATTCTTTTCATATTTTTCATTATTCTTTCTGGGGTGGGAAAGAAGATGGGGATTGTGATTTTATAATATTTTGTCAGTCCCGCGGTTTCATTACCCTTGAAGTGATTATTGGTAGGGCATTTTTCGATGGGAAAAAATGGTTTTGCACTTCAAGAGATTCTAAATTTCGTGATATAAATGATCCTGTTAAACGAGCTCAGGATTCAATGAGAGCTTTAAAGCGGTTTTATGAATTGAAATTTAACTCTTCTTTTGCTGGTCTTTATAACTGGTGTGTTGTATTTATGGAACTTCAGCGCACAGAGGAATTTAAGCTGCTTGATATTCATGAGTCCCATGTCTTTGAGCCACATAAGGGGAGTATTGCTCAATGGGTGGATAGCCTTTTTGTTCTTACAGAAGATGCTTATGGACAAAAAATTTTGTCTTCAAGTGAAAATCAAAATTTTCTTTCACTTTTTTCCATTGACCTGCGTATACCCTTTGCCTATCACAGACTAAAGCTGGAAAGACAAAGAAAATTAGTTACAACAGATTTGCTCCAGGAAAATCTGTTGGATCTTTTTGAGGATAAAGAACGAATTGCCTTTAAGGGTTCAGCAGGCACAGGCAAGACCTGGCTTGGAATGAAAAAGGCTGCTCGACTTGCTACTCAAGGTAAAAAAGTATTATTTATATGTAACAGTAGGGCTCTTTGTCAATTTGTAGCTCAAAAGCTCGAATTTTATCCTCAAATTGACGTGATGACTTTTTATTCCTTTGCAAACACACTTGTAAGGGACTATCTATCATGGCTTTTGAGGGATGAAATATACAAGGATTATTTTTTTGAATGTCTGTCACAGCTACTTCTGGCAGGAGGCGAAAGTGCTTATTTTATTACTCAGAAAAAAACAAGGGCAGTGAAAAATTTAGATCTGCATATCAATGCTGCTCTTTTCTCTTTGAGTAATCTTAAGGCTGGGTATGATTATGATTCAGTGATAGAAAAATATGAGAAAATCCTCCCACTTGAGATAATCGACATTTTATATCTCTTTGTTCCCGATGGTTCTGCTGAAGATGATTTTTTTGATTATAGATTAGTTTTGGCTCTTTCACTTGTTATAGAAAGCGGGCACATTTCTCTTAAAAAACATGAATATGATGCTGTTATAATAGACGAGGGAGAAGATTTTAGAATAAGCTGGTGCGATATATTGCAGAATCTCTTTATAAAATATAAAAATAAAGCAGTATATGTTTTTTATGATGAGAATGAGACAATATATAGAAAGGAGAAGGAATTGCCCATTAAGCGTTTGATTTATAAATCTGATCATAATAATTATATATTCAATTTAGATAAAAATATAAGATGCTGTGATGAGATCCATAAATTTGGTCTTGATATGACAGGTCTTGGTTATAATACAAGGTCTCTGAGATTATCTGGCATATCTCCTTTTGAGTTAGATTTTGACAGTAACAATGATTTTTTTATTTTTCTTGAGAGGCTTCTTGAAGAGCTGGTATTTAGCTACAAAATACCTGAAGATAATATAGTAATTCTCTCCAATCGCTCCATAAGCAATTCAGTCTTTGCCTTGAAAAAAAATATAGGAAAGTTTTACATAGCTGAATCAGATAACATCCACAAGCCTTTTGAAGTGTCGATTAATTTTCGAACAATTCGCGAGTTCAAAGGTATGGAATCTGATGTTGTTATAATTGTTTTTCACAAACGCGATGTGGAGTTTATGAACAAAAATCAGTATCTTTCAGAGGAACTTCTTTATTGTGGAATCACAAGAGCAACCTCACTTCTTTACATGCTTACTGTTACTTCGTAAAAATAAAAATATATTCGATAGCCAGGAGGAGGAATGTTAGAGAAGATAATACCAATAATAATTGCACTTATTGCTCTTCAACTTTTGTTAAGGATAATGCAAAAGAGGAAAGGTAAGGTGGTGGACTCTCAGTGGCGCACCATTGATTACAAAAAAAGAATTGATACTTTAATGAAGGGGACAGAATCTGACAATATAAGTAAAGATATAAAGGGGATTGTGCTTATTGGCCTTGAGGATTTTAGATCTATTCCAGATGATAGGAGAGAACTGAGAAAGGGGATCTTTTTAATTAAAGATGCTCTCTCAGATAGCATAAAGGCAAAAATCGGACGACCTGTTAGTGGTAATTTTAACAATCCAGAAGAGATCTTTGATGAGATAATAAAAGTAATTGAACAACATAGAAATTTTGATAGAAAAGTTGATAAATAAATTTTTTGGAGTAATTCTCAATGATCGATTTTGATTTAATAAAAGATAATAATCTTACCTTGATAGCGCAAAAGGTTTTAGAAGATGAACCTGTTAGCAGGGAAGATGGACGCAATATGCTTTTGACCTATGACATTAATGCTCTTGGCATGATTGCAAATCATATACGAGAAAAATATCATGGAGATATAACTTATTATGGTGTAAATATAAATCTCAATTATACCAATATATGTGAACTCCGTTGCCCACTGTGTGCATTTTCCTGCGATAGAGATGATGAGAAGGCATACCTATATACTATAGATGATATAGAAAAAATAGTGAGAGAGGCAGATGAAAACGGCATAGATGAGGTTCATATCGTTGGTGGCCTTAACAGTGATCTTAAGCTTGATTATTTTGTAAATATGCTTCGTAGAATTAAGGAGATAAACGATGACATATTCATAGTAGCCTTTACTGCTGTTGAATATGATTATTTTGCAAGGTTAAACGGTCTGTCTCTTGAAGAGGTTTTTGCTATTTTAAAAGATGCAGGCCTTGGAGCAATCCCAGGGGGAGGGGCAGAAATTTTTGCTGATGACAAGAGAGGTATAATCTCCCCAAAAAAAATTTCAGGTAAGCGCTGGCTTGAGGTTATGGAGATTGCCCATCAATGCGGCATAAAAAGCAATGCTACTATGTTATATAATCATATAGAGACTATTGATGACATTATAAATCACATGTTTGAGATCCGTCAGCTTCAGGAAAAGACCGGTGGTTTTAAAACTTTTGTACCACTGAAATTCCATGATGAAAATACAGAGATAAAATCAAAGGTGCAATCAACAGGTTTTAGGGATATAAGAATTTATTCTACAGCAAGAATTTTTCTTCACAATGTCCCTCATATTAAAGCTTTATGGATGTATGTTGGTGAAAAAATGGCCTCTGCTTTACAGGACTTCGGAGTAGATGATATAGGAGGAACATACATTAAAGAAAAAGTTGTCCATAGTGCTGGCGCAAAAACCTCTGACTATGGTTCTATCGATTTTTTAGAAAATCTAATAAAATCTGCAGGTAAAACTCCAGCAAGGTCAACAGCGGATTACAGGAGAGTTAGTAAAGTATGAATCTTGGATATATAAATTATCTTAATTGTTTTCCTTTTTATTATGAGATCTTTGAATCTTCGCCCCCAGAGGGAGTAAATATTATCCCAGCTTATCCCGGAGAGCTTAACAGGATGATGAAAGAGGGTAAGATTACAATGAGCCCTGTATCTGCAGCAGCATATTCTTATCTTCAAAAGGATTTTTTAATCCTTCCGCAATTTTGTCTTAGCTCTGTTGGATATGTAAAATCTGTAGTTTTGCAAAGTCATGTTCCCATTGAGGAACTTCACGGTAAAACTGTAGGCCTCACAACAGCCTCAGAAACTTCAGTGGCCTTGTTAAAGGTTTTGCTCTCAAAATATTATAAGGTTAAGCCTGAGTATATTCCTGTTAAACCACAGCCTGATTTTAACTCTGTAGATGCAGCCCTTGTAATAGGAAATGAGGCTATGAAAGAAACTCCCATTCCAGTTGAATATTCCTATGATCTTGGAGATCTTTGGTTTAGAAAAACAGGATATCCTGTTGTTTTTGCTATTTTTCTTGTGCACAGAGATGAGCTTTCAAAAAATAGAGATTTGATAAAATCTATATGTCAATCCTTCCAGAGGTCTCTAAAAAATCTTGAAAGCAATAGAGAGGAGCTTGTTAAAAATGCTTCATTGCGATATCCTGATATAAAATATGACATAAGCAAGTATTATTCATATCTGCGGTTTGAATTTACAGAGGAGTTGCAGCAGGCGTTGAGTTTTTATTTTACCGAAGCTTCCACTGCTGGCATAATTGCAGAAGTTAAAAGGTTGGAGTTTGCTGATTTATGAAAGGTTTTATTGCTTTAAAAGATAAAATTTTATCTGGTGAAAGAATATCTGAAAAGGATGCCCTCATGCTTTTTGAATGGCCCCTTCCAATTCTTGGAGCTCTGGCTAATCATAGAAGACAATTGATTCATCCAGAAGAAACAGTTGGGTTTATTCTGGATCGCATAGTCAATTTTACAAATATATGTGAGGCAAAATGCAAATTTTGTGCCTTCCATGCCAGAGGAGGAGTAATACCATCCTATGAACTCTCCATAGATGAGGTTTTAGATAAAATCGGTGAAATGTCCATTGCAGGTGGCACTCAGGTTATGCTACAGGGAGGGCTTCATCCAGAGTATGATATTGAATTTTATGAAAAACTAATCAGATCCGTGAAAGAAAGATTCCCCAATGTATATCTCCACTCCTTTTCCCCTGCAGAAGTTGTCCACATGTCAAAAAAAAGCAACATCACCATAGAGGAAGCTGTGAGTCGTTTGAAAGCCGCAGGGCTTGACTCAATTCCTGGAGCCTCGGATTTGCTTGTTGATAGAATCCGAAAAATTGTGAGCCCTCTCAAGGCAACAAAGGATGAGTGGTGCAGGGTAATAAGGGCTCTGGCTGTTAATTCTATGGGATCTACAGCAACAATGACATACGGAATGGATGAAACCTTAGAGGAAAGAATTGACCATTTAAAGGTTATCCGCGATATTCAGGATGAAACAGGAATTTTAAGGGCATTTATACCATGGTCTTTTTCTCCAGAGAAGACAGCTATGGAAAGAATTACCCCTGCCACAGGGATTGATTATCTCAAAATAGTTGCAATATCAAGGATCTATCTTGATAACATAAAGTATATTCATGCAGGCTGGCTTACAGAGGGGGTTGCCATTGCACAAGTTGCATTATCAATGGGGGCCAATGACTTTGGTGGAGTGATTATGGAAGAGCTTGTTGTAAAGGCAACTGGAATAAAAAATACTACTAATATGGAGGAGATAATTGCTCTCATAAAACAGGCAGGTAAGATACCAGTTCTCCGCGATTCAGTATATAGAGAATTGCAGAGATTTTAACTCATCGCGCCTGGCAGGAGTCGAACCTGCGACGCACGGATTCGAAGTCCGACGCTCTATCCACTGAGCTACAGGCGCAACAGCCACATTTATGGCAGGGAGTATTTTATTGTCAAGTCATTAAAGTTAAAATACATCATAATCATCATCTAAATCGCTCTTTTTTTGAGAATTTATTTTGACATCATTTTTAATATCTTTTTTTAAAAGAGCACTTGATCTTATCAGTTGTTTATGATCCCCCTGTATTTCAGTGGAAATTTTAAAATTTTTAATCAGATTCATCAATTCCATTGCCTGAGAAGACATCTCTTCACTGGCAGAGGCGGTTTCTTCAACTAAAGCAGCATTCTGTTGGGTCATGCTGTCAAGCTCCATCACGGCAGTATTTACCTGCTCCATCCCAGATTTTTGCTCATCAACTGCTGCAACAATTTCAGATATAAGCTCTGTAACATTTTTTATTGAGTGGACAATCTCTTTGATCGCTTCTCCACTGTGATTTGCCTGTTCTGTTCCGCTTTCAATTTTTTCAAGAGATTCTTTTATGAGATTATCTATCTCTTTTGCAGCAGCTCCAGCTCTCTGAGCAAGGTTTCTAACCTCTCCTGCAACAACAGCAAAACCTCGTCCCTGCTCACCAGCACGAGCTGCCTCTACAGCTGCATTAAGAGCAAGGAGATTTGTCTGGAATGCTATCTCGTTAATCACAGAGGTGATCTCTGCAATTTTTTTACTGAACTGACTGATCTCATTTATAGATGCAACTGCAGAATTAACAAGATCCCCACCTTTCTGAGCAAAGTCGTAAGATGCTCTGGCTGTATCATTTGCATGTTTGGCATTGTCTGCATTTTGCACAAGAGTAGCAGTTGCCTCTTCAATTGTCGATGCTATCTCTTCAAGGGATGAAGCCTGTTCTGTAGTTCGTTGAGATAAATTAAGGTTACCTTGACTTATTTGCTCAATTGCATAATAGAGACTCTCCATGGCAGTAGCAATCGTAGTAAACATCTTTTCAAGATTTTCACTTGCAATGTTTATGCTTGTGATAAGTATACCCACCTCATCGTCTCTTTGCTCATATTTTTTATCAAGGCGCTGAGTCAAATCACCCTCGGCAAGTTTGTTAGCCACCTTAGATGCTTTAATTATAGGATTTGCTATGGAGTTCCCAAAATAAAGAGAGATGATAAAGCTTATAATTGAAAGCAAAATAGCAACAGAGATGACTATAATAACAAGCCTGGTAAGATAGATCTTATTTTCTTCCTTGAGTTTTTGTATGATCTCATCTATATCATCAATGTAGTTTCCTGTTCCTATTACCCACTTATATGGCTCAAAGGCTTTACTGTAACTTCTCTTTCTTTTTGCCTCAGTTTCCCCTGGCTTTGGAAACCAGTATTCAGTATATCCACCCTCAGGTTGTCTTCCATTTTTTAGTATTTCTTGTATAAGGTATTTTCCTCTGGCATCTTGCATATTTATACGGGATTTCCCTTCCTGCGCAGTGTTTGGTGGCATAACCTGACATATTCCATCATAATCATCTGCCCAGAAGTATCCATACTTATCGTATTTTAGATCTCGCAGAAGTGTTCTGGCTAATTTCTTTCCTTCCTCTTCAGAGAGACCATTTGCCTTTTGATATTTATATACAGCATCAAGCATAGAGAGAGCATTTTCAACCTGGTTGCGCACATTTTTATCATAGTCATTAATGATTGAATCAGAATTTAGCTTCAAGAGGGAAGAGCTGTAGTTGTAAATTGAAAAGATGGTAATTGATAAAATAGCAATTAGCACCAGAATTGCAGTTCCCACTGTGAGTGTAATTAATTTTTGTTTTAGACTCCTCATTAAATGACCTCCCTTGAGAAAATATTTGTTTATAGTTCAAACTATCATTGTAATTTTTATTTTTTCATAATAATAAAAGAATGACTGAAAGGCAAATTTTTTTAGATAATCAAAAGTTTTAAACAAATGAACAAGGGCAGGGAGCTTATATTTTCCAGGGAGCTATTTTAGAGGTTTGGATTTAAACGTATTTTTTATGGGATAATCTGGATAAAGTTCTTAGGCATATCATAATATTTGTCATCATGGAAAATTAGAGGGATATCACCTGAGTTTTTTAAGTTATTTATAAAATTTAAATTTTTTGCAGAATCTACTACTGTTCCATTTCCAATATTTTGAGTTAGATTTCCCAGAGAATATATTTCATCCCCTGTTAGGCAAAATCTCTTAGAATTATAATCAAAGAAGATGACAGAAGAGCCTTTTGTGTGGCCACCTATTTTTTTTATAAAGAAAAAATCGTATAGAGTATAGTTATCCTCAAAAATTATCAATTGTGATTTATCTGATAGCTTTTTTTTAATATCAAGATTTCCTCTGGAATTAAAAAGAGAATTATATTCTTCAAGGGAAATTATTATGCGGGCATTGGGAAATCGATGAATATTTTCTATATGATCAAAATGAGCATGAGTTATTATTATATCCGTAATACTTTCTGGAGTTATATTGTTGTCTTTAAGGATTTTGACAGGGTCAATGAAATTTTTTACACTGAACATCTTTATGAATTTTTGGTTATTAAATCCTGTATCAATAAGTATTTTACGATCTTTGAATTCAATATAGTAAAACATCCATGAAAAATTTTTTGTTTTGTTAGACTTGCTATTAAGAAATATAAATTTTTCTGGAAATTGAGATATGCCATATTTAATAGCATAAACCTTTAGTTCACCTGCATTGACGCAAGTTTGAAAAGAGATTGCTGCAATGCAGGTAAGCATAAATTTAAGAATTTTATTTTTCATTTTTTAATTATCATGAAAAGGAGTATTGCTGCTACATAGGTTGCAAATCCAATCATCAAAGTTGTGCTCATGCCATAGGTAACGTTAAGTAAAAGAGATAGAGAAACAGCAACAGTGGAAAGTATGCCATTTACTCCAAACATCAAAGTAGCATACTCATCAGAGACATCCTGTTTAACCTGTTCCATAGCATGAGGGAAGGGAATACCCATCAGAAAGGCTAAAGGGAAGATAAGACCCGATGCAATGAAAAGTTTTGCCTTGAAGCTGTATTTTGCAAAGGCAAGAAATACATCGTCAATAAAGAATGCCTGAAAGATTATGAGCAATGGGATAATTGATATTAAGATGACAAGGAGTCTTTTGCTAAAATTCCTGCTTACAAAACTTCCAATACCACTAAAAAGCAAGAGCCCACCAAGAATTACAATTGTTGAGTAAATAGGGGAGCCTATGAATCTCTGATATTTTTGCATTAACACAATCTCAATTAACATAAATCCAAAGCCAAGTAATGCGAAAAAGAGAGTGTGACCCAAAAGTCTAAACCTTTGAGAGCCATATTTAAATATGGCAAGAAGTAAAACTGGGATTAGCATTATGGCAGCTATTTTGAAAATAAACTCAAGAGGAGTTTTAACCTCTTTCTTGTTTTTATAAATATTAAAAGGGAAAGGTTTATCGTCAGTAGTTGGTGACAGGTCAAGTTCATAGGGATAATCTATTGACCGTAGGAGAGCCTCAAATTTCTGGAAGTCACTTTCTGACATTGATTTTTTTCTGAGATAATATCGTCCATAAGTTGGATTAAATACATATAGGCTTTCAACAAATTTTTTATCATCAGGAGAGGTGATCTTTTCAAGAATATCTCCATAAAGCTCGTTTTTGAATAAACTATCTGGATAATCATTCATGGAGTATAGAGGTTCAGGAGATTTAAATATTTTTTCAAACATATGGCCTGTTGTCATATTGGGATGAACAAAAATCTCTGAACCATATCGAGAGACAAGAGCACTGTGATATGCAGAAAATGTTCCAAGCTCCTGAGGAGTAAAGGGTGTTTTTTTGATTAAAACTGTTTGAAACTGTTTCCAGTTACCCCAGAAGTCCCATGAATAAACAATTATGTGTTTGTTTGGATCTTCAATACCCATTTCTTTCATTGCCTGTTTGATGGTATTGAGAAATTTATAAAAGGCATATCTGGATCTCTTAGTTTCAATAATTTCTTCATATACAACCATACCCTTATCAGATAGCTTATTAAGCATCATCTTGGTATTTTCCACAGTATGGAGATACTCTGGAGCAAGGGTTGCAATTGCAGGATATTCATAGTGAAGATTCATTAATGTTATCATATCATAGATTTCATCATTGCTGGAAAGAAAATATCTACCCTCTGCCTCATAAGCCTCTACATCTTTATATGGGTAGTTTCCAAATACAGAAAAATAGCCCTCGCCGTTGTTTTCTGTCATGATGCGCATGATGATGGGAGAGAACTCAACTCCAATAACTTTTGCTCCAGGAAGTTTTTTGGCAGATTTTACAATTCCATCATAGGAAAGACCAATAATGAAAACTTTTGGATTATCAATATGAGGAACTCGTGGGTCCCAATAAGAACCATTACTTTTGTCAACTGTATCAAGTGGTATTGCATTGGTGCAGAAGAATATGTTTTTGTCATCAATTGCAAAGAGGTCAATTTTCCCCATGAGATCATCTTCAGAAAATATAACCTTCCAGTTATGATATTTCATCTGGGAGCACCAGACCTTTCTGTCATTGATTTTGTTTGAGGAGTCGCATTTTATTTTATAGTTTATATCCAGATTTTTCCAGAAGTTAATGTTGCGGTAATCACTGCTTTGATTGTAGCCAATATCAGTGAGAATATATTTTGCACGTTTTTTTTCGTAGTCACTTCCTGATAGTAAGTATTTATCACCCGCAGGAGTATATTTGGAGAGTATAAAGTCCTTATCAAATTTGCTTTTTATCGAAGGGACAATTTTAGTCTCAAAATCTTCTTTTGAGATCTCAAGAGGGAGTTTAAT
Source organism: Spirochaetes bacterium ADurb.Bin218 (assembly GCA_002069965.1). Lineage (GTDB taxonomy): Bacteria > Spirochaetota > UBA4802 > UBA4802 > UBA5550 > UBA5550. The sequence goes on from MWCI01000004.1 coordinate 64,327, forward strand.
GTTTTCATGATATATATAGTAGGTTCCAAAAAAGATAGGGATAGCAACAAGTGCTGCAAATATCTTTGCGAATATATTTCTAAAGCCAATTACAAGGCTCAGGATAAAAATCGCAGGGACAAATAACAAGAGTATAAGGCTATTTTCTGATTTAATAGCGCTTACACTAAAAATAGGGAAAATAACCCCTGCAGCAGAGGCAACAAGATTTGTAAAATATATTCTGTTGGAGTTACCCCTGGCAAATAGTATTGAAATTATTATTGCAGAAAAGAAAAAAGGCAATACCAAAAAATATGGATAATCAAATTCTCCTATCCTTATTATATTATAATAGGAAAGAGGTATTGATGCCATAAAAAGCAGAGAGGCAATAAACATAACAAAATAGCCTTTTATTCTTGCCAGGTAGAAGCTTATAAATCCGCCCATAGCTATGCCGATCATTGCAATGGCTATTACATAGGTTGCTGTGAGGTAGTTTGTTATTATAAGCAACTGATGCATAAAAATTGTTTCAAGAGCCATTACTGAAAAGGAAAATAAAAACATTGCAGTATTATAAATAAAACTGTCACGAAAAGTAGTCTTTGCTGTCATCTTACTCTCTTTATATTTAAATTATTTTAATGATTTCAGCGGGAAATCATGCAAAGTTATAGTTAATTGTTTTTGAAGTCAATATTATATCAACATAAAAAAGCAATTTTATTAAAAAAATATATGGTAAACTTTTTTGAGAAAAATGACTCATGAATTGACTTTTTTTGAAAGGTTTTGACTCTATGAAAGAATTAAAATGACATTATTCTATCAATTCGCTTAGTAAATATAATTTTGAATTGACTTAACCCATATTAAATTGTTAACATTGTTTCAATTCACAAAATGTCTTTCCAATTTTAGCTTTGAATTATAACAGTACAGAGGTACTGCTATAAAATAAATTTTTTATAATTTTATAAAAAAGGAAGGTGTATAATGAAAAAGTTAGCTCTTTTAATTACAGCTTTTTTGTTTTTTGCTGTAATGATTACAGGATGTAGCAAAAAGGCTCCTGATCTTTCAGAAGTAACTGTAATTAAAATTGGAGTCTTTGAACCTATGACAGGAGCAAATGCAAGTGGTGGAGAGCTTGAGGTTCAGGGTATAAAACTTGCCAATGAACTATTCCCTGAGGTTTTGGGTAAAAAAATCGAGCTTGTCATTGCAGATAACAAAAGCGATAAGGTAGAGGCTGCAAATGCTGCTGAGCGACTTGTTAACAATGATAAGGTTACAGCAATCATTGGAAGCTGGGGAAGCTCTTTTTGCATGGCAGCAGGTCCTATCATTAAAGGAAAAGTTCCAGCTGTGGCATGTTCTGCAACAAACCCACTTGTAACAAAGGGAAATGATTGGTATTTCAGGGTATGCTTCCTTGATCCATTTCAGGGACAGGTTATGGCTACCTATGCTGTAAAAAATCTCAATGCAAAGACTGCATGTGTAATTCAGGAGATCTCTAACGATTACTCAGTTGGACTTGCTAAATTTTTTATGGATTCCTTTGTTAAGCTTACAGGCAATGAAAAGGCAATACTTGCAAAACCATTTAGCTATAACACAGGTGATAATGACTTCACAGCACAGGTTACAGCTATTGCTCAACTTAAGCCAGATGTTATTTTTGCTCCAGGTAACTATACAGAGTCAGCTCTTATAATTAAGCAAGCAAGGGATCAGGGAATAAAGATTCCATTCTTAGGTGGTGACACATGGGAGACAGGTCCATTCCTTGAAGTTGGCAAAAAATCTGTAGAAGGTGCTGTATTTTCAACATTCTTTACCTCTGAGGTTCCAATGAATAAAACTTCAGAGCAATTCCTTAAGGCCTACAGGGAAAAATACAAAAAAGATCCAGATGCTGTTACTGCCCTTGGCTATGATGCATATTTAGTTGTTAGAGCTGCTATTGAAAGAGCAAACTCTCTTGATCCACAAAAGATTAGAGATGAAATTGCAAAGACAAAGGATTTTGAAGGAGCAGCAGGCGTTATAACACTTGATGAAAACGGTGATGCAGTAAAGGATGCTATCATTAAAGTTGTAAAAGATGGCAAATTCAAATATCTGACAACTGTAAAACCATAAGCATAACGTTAACATTTTTATTACAAAAAAAGCAGGTGACGGGCTCACCTGCTTTTTTGTCTTAAGATTATTCTGCAAGGCTAAGAACTTCTTTGTATCTTGCAAGATCCACATAAAGCTCTGATGTGTATGGATTGCGTTTTGTCTGATATATTTTGTAAATCATATAGGCAAAGACTGCAATGTTTGATAGCAATGCCAGTAGACTTATGAAAAACATTGGATTTGTATTTGGATTAGCCGACAAAACAGGATACAATCCTTGAGTTGTAAGTTGAATTCCTTCGGATTTTGCTGCAGCAGCAATTTGAGCAGCGGACACAGAGTTTACTGCAAAGATACCTTCATCTATAAAGGCAGGGAAGGTTTGTGCAAACATGCACCATAGAGCCAGGGTATGAGCCCTGTGCTGCAACCATGCACCTTTGCCAACAGTAAATGCACAGATTGTTGGAGCAATAAGTAATGCCAGACCGCAATACCATGAATGACCTGGCAGGCAATTATATGTATATGCAAAATTCCACAGGTCATAAGCTATAATCCAGAACCATAGCATATCTGGCCAAAGCATATCCATGCTGCCATCCTTTTCTGTTTTTTTGCGAATGCAAATCCCAAACCAACCAGTTATCGTGATGATGTTGAGTATGCCAGCTATGGCATTCATGTGATTCCAGGGACCTCCAATGTAATATTGTATCTGGTTGTGCATGAATTCAATTACAGGGGTAGTATAGTTAAATCCCACCTCGAAATCTCGGGCAACAGCCTCTGCAATATTTATGGCAAGAATAAGCGGTGGAAAGCACAGAGCCCATTTCTTTTCGCTAAGTTTCCACATGGTGCCATCTTTCTTTTTAAACCTTAAATGGCGAATTAGCCAGAATCCTGCACACCCAGCAGTTGATGAATAGACCTTAGCAAGGTGAAACCAGTCCATGTATGCTGTGTCTTTTAAAAGAGTTAACCATAAAACTGTGAGAACTATGGGCAGGATAAAAAAGCTAAAAAAGCCGATCCATTTGGAACGCCTGGTGATTTCATTGAGCCCAAAGAGAGCTACCAAAACCATCACCCATACAAGGATAACTAGAGTGCTGCTTACACCCTCAGCAAAGGTAAACATAATTGTGCCTCCTCGAAAATGTAAAGTTTTTTGGCATAAAAATACCTTTTGTATTTATTTTTATTGACATAAAATCTCAATATTATACCTGGTTATCGCTCATTTACCAGTTATAATATTAGATTATAAATATTGAGAATGAATATTCATTCCTTATTTTTAAGCGAGAGCTTACTTTTTGTTTATGTCAATAAAATAATTGATTTTTCTAAAATTTTTTAGTATTTATCCCTTAACTTATTTTAAAATAAAAATACTCTATTATGCCCGCTGTCTTCGGTGGGGATGATAGTTACTTAATTTTACACTAAATTATATTTAGGAATCATTTCTGAAAATTTTTATTCATTTAACTTAACACTATTATCTAAAAGTTTTATATTATGTCCTCTTAGTTTTTATTTGACAATAAAAAACATAACTTTATAATTTACAAATAAATTTACTGCACAAAAAATACTGGAGTTAACAAATGTCAGACATAAAGGAAATAATCGAGGACGAAAATAAGATAGACACGGTAATAGCGGAGGATATTGAGTTTCGTGGGACATTAAAATTTAAAAATTCCCTTAAAATTAAAGGAAAGTTTGAGGGCAAGATCATATCCGATGGTCATCTTATCATAGGCAGAGAATCAAACACCAGCGCAGATATAACTGCAGGCATTGTTTCTGTCAGTGGCAATGTAAATGGTAAGATCAAGGCAGCAAAGAAAATTGAGCTTTTTAAAAAGAGTAAAATCAGTGCTGATATGATATCGCCAGAGATAGTAATGGAGAGCGGAGCTGTTTTCAATGGAATCTGTATTATGGATGAACAGCAGGATTCGTGAATATGGCCAGAAGGCATTTGTCCATAGGTGTATTATTTTTACTTATTATTTTCCAATTATATTGTAGAGTTTATGGAGAGGAGTTAAATAGTTCTTCTGGATTTTCCCTCGGATTTGTTGCAAATTTTGGCACAAATGAAATCAAATTCAAAGAGTCAAATGCAGAGATCGATACAGGCTGGCTTATGGGAGGTGGAGTTCTCATTGAGAAGAATCTATCGCAATTATTTTCGATTGGAAGCGGGATAGAATATCGCTATCTAAGAAATAATGTTACAATGTATCCTGATACTGCTAATGAATTTGATGCATTGTGGATATCTCACTGTCTGTCGATGCCACTTCATTTAATATTGACATTAAAAGGAAGTAGTTCTTCTCTTGATCTCCATGGTGGAGTGACATATACCTACATTTTTTCATCAAAAATGACTGCTGATGACTATGTAGTAAAATCTGATGATGCCATGAAGTATATTGATGCCTCACAGATAGCTCTATCAGGTGGTGCTATTTTTAGATTTTTGGTAACAGAATGGTCAGATTTTTTTATGGGAGTTTTTGGTGAATATTATCTCACTGATTATATCCATAGCACTAATGACGACAGAACATATCTCTTGCAGTATTATTTCAGAAGTGGATATATGTTCAGGACAGATATTTTTTGATTCCGGGCAGAGCTCTACCCGGAAATCATAGTCTTTCTTATGGATTATACTTCAGATATACACTCAACAGGGCATTCTGCAGCACAGGAACCGCAGCTAATGCATTCATTTTCATTTATTTTTCTTTTCCCGTCACTTTGCTCTGATATGCAGGAAACAGGGCATACTGCCTCACATGCTCCGCAAGCTGTACATTTAGAAGCATCAATTCTGTAAGCCATCAAAAACCTCCACTATAGTTTGAATTATCCAAAAACTTTAATTTTGAGCCTCTGGATTCTAAAAATTTATAGATATTTCAATAAAATCATTGACCATAATGTAAATAAAAATTTTTCTTTTTTTCAAACAATTTAACTTTTTTTAACAATTTTTATATAGGAACTCTGAATATGAAGAGCCTGAATCTCGGATTTTCTCCATGCCCCAACGATACCTTTATCTTTCATGGAATGACCCATAATCTTGTAGACACCAGAGGTTACGATTTTGAGCTTACTATTGCTGATGTTGAAGAACTAAATTCTCTTGCGAGGAATTTGTATTGTGATATAACAAAACTATCTTTTCATGCATGGCTCAGACTTAGAGAGAGTTACGAAATTTTAGATTCTGGAGCAGCCCTTGGCTATGGCTGTGGTCCTCTGGTTGTCTCAGGAGGCAGGAGGCTTAAAGAAGATTCTGTTATTGCACTGCCAGGAGAATGGACAACTGCTGCTTTATTGTTTAGAATATATGCCCCGCAGTGCAAAAATTTACGATACGAGCGATTTGATCTAATAATGCCAAAAATTGCCTCCGGGGAATATGATGCAGGAGTAATTATACATGAGGGTAGATTTGTTTATAAAAATTATAATCTTGAATTAATTGAAGATCTTGGCAATTGGTGGGAAAGAAAAACCTCTATGCCTATTCCCCTTGGGTGTATCGCAATTAAACGAGAACATGGATATAGGTTGAAGTCGGACATTGAAGAGATAATAAAGGATTCTGTGTTATATGCCATGAAAAACAGAGAAAGCTCACGTAATTTTATTAAATCTCATTCTGCAGAGCTTGATGATAATGTAATAAATGAGCATATTGCCTTATATGTAAATGATTTTACCATCTCCCTTGGAAGGGATGGTAGAGAGGCTATTGAGATTTTAAAGCGACATGCAATAGATGCAGGAATTATTGGTGTTTAGCAGATGAATTCCAGAATTGGTATTGTAATGGCAACAATGCTTGAGGCAAAGCCTTTGATTGAGTCTTTACATCTTGCTTTAAAGACCATGAAACCCTTTCATATATATGAAAATGAGAGAGTGGTTCTTGCTATTTCAGGCATAGGCAAGGTCAATGCTGCTCTGTCAACTGCCTATGTGATAGGGGAATATGATTTTAAAGCTCTCTATAATTTAGGTGCAGCAGGGGGCCTTAAGTCTGGAATTAAGAAGGGTGCTATTTTTCATATAAGCGATGTAATAGATTATGATCGTCCACTTTTGCGAGGAGGCACAAGAAAGACTGCCGCTTCAACCTGTGAAGGCTTTGATTTAGCTGTTCTTGCAACAACTGACCGGCCAGCCATCTCTCTTGAGAGGAGACTTGACATTGGAAGAGAAGCGGATCTGGTTGATATGGAAGGATCTGGTTTTGTTCAGGCCTGTAAAATTTTTGGTGCAGAGCCTTTTTTGTGGAAAATTGTATCTGACGCACTGGAGGATAATAACACTGTTGACATTGTTGAAAATATAAAGTATCTAATAAAGGAACTCTGTATTTTTTTTGAAGAGAAAATTTTGAGATGAAGATATTTATATGAATCTAAAAGATTTTAACTTTGATCTAAAGCAAATCAGAACCTTCATGGAGGTTGTCAATGAAAAGAGTTTTACCAATGCCTCCAGAAATCTCAAACTTAGCCAGGCGTCAATAAGCCATCAGATAAATCAACTGGAAAAGATGCTTGGAGTTAAGCTTATTCACAGAAACAGTCAGGATTTTTCTCTCACTCATGAGGGCTCTGTTTTTTTTAAATTTTGCGAAAAGATTCTCACAGACATTGATGAACTCAAAAGTAATTTAATCTCAGGATATTTTGGTGGATTAATTCATATTGCAGCAAGTTCTATCCCAGGCACATATCTCCTGCCAAAGGTGCTTTCAAGATTAAATGAGATATTTCCTCAATTTAGATATAGAGTCGATATAGTAAACAGCCGTGAGGCTATTGAAATTGTGAAACAGGGTGAGGCTGATTTAGCTATCACAGGGAGAGAGATAAAACATCCATCATTAAATTTTATAAAAGTATATGAGGATGAGATACTTTTTGTAACCCATCCAGATAAAAGAATAGTTAAATCCGTAGATGAAATAAAAAATCTACCCTTAATAACAAGGGAAACTGGTTCAGGAACAAAAAACATGACAGAAACTTATCTTCAGGAGCATGGGCTCATTACTTCAGAGTTAAATATTCTGATGGAGTGTTCAACCTCAGAGGGAGTAAGGGAGGCTGTTTTAAATGGTCTTGGCTATGCCTTTATCTCTAATATAGCCATAGAAAATGATTTAAAACTTGGAAAAATTAAAGTTATAAAACTGCATGATTTTAAAATAAAGCGAAATTTTTATGTTGTTACTTCAAAGGCTCGAATCTTAACTCAACCTGTATCTGAATTTGTTGAGAAATTTTCTTCTATTGAACTATGGAATAAAATTTAACATAGATGTAACCTTTAAAAATATTCAGACTTGCTTTTATTAACGAGTGATGTTTTCAGTATTTAGAATAAATTTTTAATTTAAACTTGGAGTAGGTGTATTATGTCGCTGGATTCTACAAAATATATTTTTGTCACAGGTGGGGTCTGTTCCTCACTGGGGAAGGGTATCACTGTGGCATCCCTGGGTATGCTTCTGGAAAGTCATGGTTATAAGATCTCTATAATAAAGATGGATCCCTATCTAAATATAGATCCAGGTACTATGAGTCCATTTCAACATGGAGAAGTTTATGTTACAGAGGATGGAGCGGAAACGGATCTTGACCTTGGCTATTATGAGAGATTTACAAATGCAAAGCTTTCCCGAAAAAATTCAGTATCAACTGGCCAGATCTATTATACTGTAATACAGAGAGAGAGAAGAGGGGATTATCTTGGAAGAACAGTTCAGGTTATACCTCATATTACTAATGAAATAAAAAAAAGAATCTATGATGTCGCAAATGAGGATAATTTAGATTTTCTTCTTGTGGAAATTGGTGGGACTGTGGGTGATATTGAATCTATTCCATTCCTTGAAGCAATTCGGCAAGTAAGGCAGGAGCTTGGTAGAAAAAGGGTTATGAATGTGCATCTTACTCTTGTGCCAACAATATCAGTTGCAGGTGAGCAAAAGACTAAGCCTACGCAGCATTCAGTAAAAGAGCTTATGCAACTTGGCATAATCCCTGATGTCCTTGTTGCAAGGGTTGATAGGCCTTTATCTGATGAGATGAAAAGTAAAATAGCCTTATTCTGTAATGTCTCAGAGCGCAATGTTATATCCGCTGAGGATATTAAGGGTTCTATCTATGAGATACCTTATATGTTCAAGAAAAATGATTTTGATTTAATTACTCTTGAGCACTTTGATTTGCCTGTAACAAAACCATCTCTGGAGCATTGGGATGTTTTTGTGGAAAGACTTCTCAATCCTGAGCATAAGGTAAAAATTGCAGTTGTTGGTAAATATATTCAGTTACAGGATGCCTATAGATCTATCTATGAGGCATTGCTCCATGGAGCTGTTGCAAATAAAGCAGCACTTGAGCTTATAAAAATCGATTCAGAGGAATTGGAGGGCTGCGGAGTTGATGTTATCTCCTCAAGGCTTGCAGATGTAGATGGTATCCTTGTGCCTGGAGGATTCGGTTCCAGAGGAATTGAAGGTAAAATTGCAACCATTAGGTTTGCGAGAGAGAACAATATACCATTCTTTGGAATATGTCTTGGTATGCAATGTGCTGTTATAGAATTTGCCCGCAATGTATGTGGTTTCAAAGATGCAAATTCCACAGAGTTTGATCCCGCTACAAAATATCCTGTAATCTCCCTACTGGAGGAACAAGAGATAATTGCAGAGAAGGGTGGAACTATGAGGCTTGGTGCTTATCATTGTGAGTTTATGCCAGGTAGTAGAATAAGAGATATATACGGAAAAGAATCTGTCATGGAGAGGCACAGGCATAGATTTGAATTTACAATGCGCTATAGGCAGATCTTTGAAGAAAATGGAATGAAGATTGGGGGTATATATCCAAGAAATAATTTGGTTGAAACAGTTGAAATTCCAGGACACAGATGGTTCATTGCAACTCAGTATCATCCAGAATTTAAGTCAAAACCTGTAAACCCTCATCCACTTTTTAAAAGCTTTATAAAAGCATCTATTGATAAATAAATTTTGCATAAAAAAATCCTCCCGTAAGGGAGGATAATTGACGGGGGAAAATAAAACACAGACTTCAACCGGATTTTCGTTCCTTTCGGTAGGAATCAGCCAGAAGAGTAATGTAATGCTTAACCCTTTGCTTTTTTCCAAAACGGTTAATATTATCAAGGAGTTGCATCATACAGGCTGGACAACCTGTTGCAACAGTATCAGCACCAGTAGAGTTTATATCCAGAGCTTTCTTTTTACCTATAGCCTGAGAAGTATCATAATGAGATATTACAAAGGAGCCACCACTACCACAACAATTGTCAGGAGCAGACATTTCCCTAAATTCAAGGCCTGGTATGCTTTTTAGAATTTCCCTTGGCTCTGCAAAAACTTTCATAGATTTTTTAAGGTGACAGGAGTCATGATAGGTAACAATTGAGCGTATTTCACCTTTTGGTTTTTTGAAATCTATAACCTTTGTTAAAAAGGTTGATATATCAAATGTCCTCTCTGACCAGTATTTTGCTTTTGGTCCATACAGGGGATCTTCTTTTAGGAGGTCAACATATTCATGCTGCCAAGCACCACCGCAGGATCCACAGGCAGTTATAATGTAATCACAGCCTGTTTTTTCAAAGGTATCAATATTTCTTCTGGCAAGAGTTCTTGCTGTTTCAATATCGCCATGGACTAAGACTGGAATACCGCAGCAGTTTTGAGCCTTGGGGATGTGCACTTCTACATTATTTTCTTTGAGAACCTCAATAACATCAAGGCCAGCATCAGGATAAAAATAGTTAAGAGAATCACCAACAAAGAAAGCAACTTTGACTTTGACCTCGTCAGGTTTGACAACCTCAGGAGTAATATCCTTCAAAGTTTTACTGTTCAACTCTGGCATTTTTCTGTTGGAGTCAAAACCAAAGCCAGAACCAACCAGAGCAAAGGGTGATCTCGGTGAGATAGCCTTTATGTCTTTATCTGCCTTAAAGACAATTGATTGCATTGCAGCAGCTGTTTTTATTCCAGTATTTAAAACTGCAGGATTTTTTAAAGTAGAGAATATCATCTTCTTTAACCAAAAGAGACCCTTTTTGCGAACAAGAGCAGCTCTCATTGCCAGGGCAATTTTCCCGAAGTCAACCTTTGATGGGCAATTGGTCATACAGGACTTGCACACAAGACAATTAAATATCATGTTATAGACCTCTGGATCATCCAACTCCAGCTGACCATTTAAAACAGCATCAACAACTTTGATTTTTGCTCTTGTTACAGAGGCTTCTTCTTTTTCAACTCCATAGACAGGGCAAACAGCCATGCAGTTGCCGCATTTCATGCATTTGTCAACCTCTGAGCGGACAATAGAAAGGTCATCGTGATAGGTTTTGCCTGATGATAATTTTGTTTTTTCATCTGTCATATCAGGCCTCCTTGAATGGAACTAATTTCCCAGGATTAAATAAATTTTCTGGATCAATAGCTTGTTTTATGGACTGCATGAGTTTTATTCCGCTTTCACCTATCTCGTCTTTAAGATATTTCATCTTGGCAATTCCAATGCCATGTTCGCCAGAAAGTGTGCCGTGGAATTTAAGTGCAGATTCAAATATTTCATCAACAGCCTTGTGCACTCTCTCTGTCTCTTCCTTGTCATATTTATTATAGAGAATTGTAGGATGGAGATTGCCATCACCAGCGTGCCCAAAGGTTCCAATTGTAACATTGTATTTCTTTGCAATGTTTTCCACTGCAACAAGCATATCCGTTATTCTGCTTCGTGGAACAGTGGCATCTTCAACAATGCAGGTGTTATTGAGGCTTGCAAGAGCAGGGAGTGCATTTCTTCTTGCAGCCCACAGCTGATCCCTTTCTGTATCAGAATTTGCAATTTTGTATTGGCAGTTATTTTTCTTTAAAACCTCAATTACAGCTTCAGCCTCTTTTGCCACCACATCTTCTGTCATGCCATCAACTTCAATTAAGAGGAGTGCCTTTGCATCCACAGGTAATCCGATTTTAGAAAAATCTTCAATTGTTCGAATTGTTTTATTATCCATAATTTCCAGAGTAGCAGGTATTACCTGAGAGGCAATGATTCCTGCAACGGAATTACCAGCATCCTCCAGAGTGCTGAAAATTCCCATCATGGTTTTTCTGTACTTTGGAGCAGGTATGAGTTTGCATGTAATCTCAGTTATTATCCCAAGGGTTCCCTCTGAGCCAACAAAGAGACTTGCAAAATCGTATGCTGTTACATTTTTAACTGTTTTTCCTCCAAATCTAACTCTCTCACCAGAAGCAAGAACCACTTCCATGCCCATGATATAATGTTTTGTTACGCCATATTTAAGTCCTCTGAGCCCGCCAGAACATTCTGATACACTTCCACCCATTGTAGCTGTGGCAACAGTTCCTGGATCTGGTGGATAAATTAGCCCATAAGGTGCAACTGCGGAGTTTAATGTAGCAATTACAACTCCCGGCTGGACGGTAGCTGTAAGATTTGCAGCATCAATTTCAACTATATTATTCATTCTTTGAAGGGAAAGAACAATACCTTTTTTAAGAGGAATTGTACCACCGCTTAGATTAGTTCCAGCACCTCTTGGATATATTGCAATCTTATGTTCCCTTGCCAGCTTGACAACTTTTTGCACAGCTTCTGTATCTAAAGGCATAACAACAACATCAGGAAGTTCTGTAGGAACATCTGCTGTTGCATCGTAACTATAGGTTACAAGATCAACCTTTTGAGTTAGAACATTTTCTTCACCTACAATGCCTTTAAGTTGGTTTATTATACTCTTATCAATCATAGCTTATCCCCCATATGATATCAAAATTTGGTGACCAGCCAATCTATCAACCTGATGGTCTGACCATTAGACAATCTGTTGTTTAATTTGATTGTTTTGTCAATCAAATTAAATTTTTTTTTAATTTTTTTTATAAAAATAGCCTTAGTGGACATTAACTATGATTCTTTATTTACAAAAAATAATATTTTGGTTATAAAATTTGATCATTAATTGTTATTTAACAAATTGGGTTACTACTGTTGGAGGAAATGTTTACTAAAAGTCAAAATTTATATTTATTTGATGGTCGGTTAGTTGTTTTAGAGTTATATTTATTAGCAGAGGGTAAGCTGCTTTTAGGTGATTTTTTTGAAGAGGAAATGAATTTGTAGTAACAAAAGGCAATAAATATATGAAATATCATTTATATAAATATACAAGTTTATTTTTAGCCATTATAGTTTCAGTTTTTCTTTTTTCCTGTAATGATGAGCCTCCCAAGATTTCTCAAAAAAACATAGCTGCAAGCAAGACAATAGGTCAAAAGAAAAAATTTATTGTAATGGGGGATCACGCTTATCCGCCCTTTGAGTATATAAATGATAAAGGCATACCGGATGGCTTTAACATTGAGATACTGAAAGCTATTGCAGAGGTAATGAACTTTGATATTGAAATAAAATTAGATATCTGGTCAAATGTTGTCTCTGATCTTGAAAATGGGAACTGTCATATCCTGGCAGGTATGTATAAGACAGAAACAAGAACAAAACTCTTCGATTTTTCCGTTCCCCACTTCGTTGCCACATATTCTATCTATGTCAGGAGTGACTCTACACTTTCTTCCATTGAAGAAATTTATAATAAAACAATCCTCGTGCAAGAAAGTGATGTTGGCCATGAATATATTTTAGAAAATTATCCCAATGCACTGGTCATCACAAAAAAGGATTGGCCCGATGTGCTTATGGCTCTTTCAAAAGGAGAGGGTGATTGTGCTCTTGTTTCAACAATCCAGGGAGAAATTTTAAAACAGAAATATTCAATTAAAAATGTTAAAATTCTTGGAGGACCTTTATATCAGCAAAAATATTGCATGGCTGTGCGCAAAGGGAATTCTGAATTGCTTTCTCTTCTCAATGAAGGGCTTGTTGTTTTAAAAAATTCTGGTAAGTATGATGAGATATATGAAAAATGGTTTGGTATATATGAAAAGAAAACCATTTTTGAGCAAAAAATCTTCTGGATCTTGACCTTAATTTTGATCTTATTTTTGATTTTAATTTTTGCTATAAATTTATGGAATATTTCCCTTCATAAAAAAATTAAAGAAAGGACAGAGGCCTTAAATCTTGAACTTGCAAAGAGCAATGAAATAAAGCGACAGCTTGAAGAAGCATTAGAGGAAGCTTCCAGAGCTGAAGAAGCTGCTACTGTGGCGCGAATTGAATCAGAAAAATCAAATGAGGCAAAATCTGTATTTTTAGCTGGAGTTAGTCACGAGTTGAGAACCCCATTAAATGGGATAGTTGGCATGATTCAATTATTAGAGGCAACTCCACTTTCTATGGAGCAGGAAAATCTTGTAAAGATGCTTAAGCACTCTGCTAATAATTTGCTACGTATAATAACCGACCTTGTGGATTACACCAGAATAGGCTCAGGGAAGTTTAGACTTGAAATCTCAGAGGTGGATTTTGATGACTTTCTAAAAAGTATTGAGCCAATAATTGACATGATGGCCACTGAGAAAAATTTAAAATTCACAGTGGAGAAAAATTTTAGCGGCAAAAGGCTGCTGATGGATAAGGATCGAGTTGCCCAAATTATATTCAATTTACTAAATAATGCCATTAAATTTACTTCAAAAGGAAGCGTCTCTCTTAAAATAAACTACAGCAATTTTTTGGAAATAATAGTAGCTGATACAGGAATTGGAATTCCAGAGGAAAAGCTCAAGGACATATGGACTCCCTTTGTTCAAATTCAATACGCTGGAGAAGCAAAAAACAGAGGCTTTGGCCTTGGGCTTTCAATTGTTCGCTTGCTTGTTTCTATGATGGATGGTGAAATATCGGTCCAGAGCTCTGTAGGAAAGGGGAGTGTTTTCACTGTAAAATTACCTATAAAAGAAAAAGAGAATCATGAAATTCCATTATATGGTGAAAATATTGTAAAAACTGCCGATGAAAATTTAAGCTATGGTGCCTGTCATGTCCTCATTGCAGAGGATGAGGCTGTGAATAAACTTTACATAGAGCGAATACTTGCAAAAAAAGGATTTATTGTGGATTCTGCTATAAATGGACTTGAGGTTGTTGAAAAGTATAAGAAAGGGACTTATGATGTGATCTTTATGGACATAAACATGCCCGAACTTGATGGCTTTGAGGCAACAGCGCAGATTAGAGAATTTGAAAAAATATCCGGTAGAAAAAAAGTGCCTATTATTGCAGTTACAGCCCATGTCTATCCAGAAGATATCAAAAAGTGTCTTGCGGCTGGCATGGATGGTTATATCTCAAAACCCTATAATATAAAAGAGCTTCTTTCCGAGTTGCAAAGAGTCAGCCCGATTTCTGAGGCTTAAAATGCAAAGATAAAACTCATTTTATTTGGCATTGCTCTACAATATCTTTAATTTTTCATCTCTCTACTTGTTTTCAAGTCATTGGTAAATCCATCATTTCCTGCTCTCAATAAGAGAAGGGATAATAAAAAAGTCTTGAGTTTTTTCATCTATAAGTTAACCTTTTGTTATGATATAATTTTTTCAAACCATTTTATAAATGAAACATCGGCTTAATCGATGATTTTATGATTTTGTTTTATAAATTATTTGTTTATTTTTGGGTAGATCAAAATTAACAGAAAAGTTTTTTAAAAAAGGAGTCTATTTATGAAAAAAATTATTGCTACATGCCTTTTTACTTTGTTTTTGGTTTCATCGCTCTTTGCTCAGTCTAATACGCAGACTAATTTTACAATAGCTCCTCCACCTCTCGGCTATCCAGAATTCCCAGAAGAAGGTTCTGTCTCCAACAAAATAGATTTTTTGTATGCCTCTGTGCAGGGAAAGGATTTTTCATTGCATGGGATGTTTCTTGGCTGGGTTCCTCGCTATGGCAATGATCTTGTGGCAATTGAGGGGCTTTTGGGCATGTCTGTGATGAATGGGGATATTACTACTCCTTATGGAAGTCAATCACTTACTTTCATTGGTATGCACATGGCTCCTGCAATTGAGTTGCCTATTTATAACTCAAAGGATTTTAAATTCATCATGTTTGGAGGATACGATTTCAACTTAACAAGAACTTCCTTTACAACGACAGATCCTTATTCCTCAGGAACTATGACCTGGTACCTTGATACATCCCTCTATGGGCCTCTACTTGGATTTCAGATGCACTTTGGATTTGCTGACACATTTATATTTTCTCCATTCTTTATGATGAAAGTATAAGTGGAACTGTTGATGTTTCAACTGATCCTGCATATGTTAGCATGCAGCAATCCTATGATATTCCATCTTATACTGTGACCACCTACGGTTTTGATATTATTGAAACAGAGTCAGGTGTATCCTTAAGTGGAATACTTGATATGGCCCAAAAGACAGAGGAAAATAGCGATGTGAAAACCTATAAGTTCTCCATAAGTATGAAGATATAAGAAAATTATAGTTGTTTATGAAATATATAAGGCTTGATTTTTTCCTTGCACAAAATGGAATCTCTGCCTCTCGGGAAAAAGCCAAAAGAGAAATAATCTCTGGCTGGGTCAAAGTAAATGGTGAAACTGTCCGCGATCCATCACGGAAAATTTCTGGAGAGGAAACTGTTGTTGTAGAGCGACCTGGAGGTGAATTCGTCAGTAGAGGAGGGGAAAAGTTAAAAAAGGCCATTGAGTTTTTTAATATAGATCTCTCTGGAAAAATCTGTCTTGACATTGGAGCCTCTACAGGTGGATTCACTGACTGCATGTTAAAAAGTGGTGCTTCAAAGGTTTATGCTGTTGATGTTGGTTATAATCAGCTTGATTACTCCCTCAGGATAGATAGCAGAGTTGTTGTTATGGAAAAAACTCATGCAAGAGATTTAAAGAAAGAAATGTTTCAAGATAGTATTGATTTTTTCACTGCGGATCTATCTTTCATATCAATTCTCAAAGTTCTTCCTGTCATTGGTTCTATTTTTGATTCCATAGAAGGGGTCATTCTAATCAAGCCTCAATTTGAGGCAGATCCCAAAGAACACAAAAAAGGCGTTGTCCGCGATGCCCAGAAACATATAGAAATATTGCACAGAGTTTTAAATGGGATTTCAATGTTAAATTTTATCCCAATTGATCTAACCTTTTCTCCAATCAAAGGTCCTGCTGGCAATATAGAATTTTTGCTTTACCTTCGCAAAGGTTATGGAGAGGTATCCATGGTTTCAGAGGATCTCATATCCAAAGTAGTCCATGAGGCACATGAAGTATTAAAATAATGATGTAGCAGTATCTAAAATTATTCCTTTATAGTTTTGCTTTTTTACATGGCTTAAATACAGATATAAAAATGGTCACAATAAGTGTTACATTCATAAGGAGTCCCATGATAAATTGGTTGCGACTGATTTGTAGATAATAGTTATTTTTCAACACTTCCATTCCATATTGACCAGAAAGTTTTGTCATCTCTGCAATCCATGGGCCTGTCCATATTGTTCCCATAGTTATTATTGTAACAGTTATAATCCACTTGAATGTAAGCCACCTATGTTTAAAAAATCCCCAATTTGTAAAAAGTGAATATATAAGCCCTGTAAAAAGGCAACTAAGCGCAGATGGAACAAGTATTTTCATATCAATAAAATCACTCAAATAATTCAACATATAGAGATAGTTCCCATCTGTAATTTTTTTGCTTAAAATTTGAAATGCAAGAATTATGCTACCAGAGGTAACCCAGAATCCTGCAGTGAGCAAATGAAAGGATTTAAGCAATTTCCGTTGATTAACTGATAGCTGCTTCATTATTTTATCCTTTATCGATATCGCTAAAATTTTTTTGCATCATTTGAATTTATAATGCTTTCTGATTGCTTTTTTAACATGCCATTTGCATTTTACACCCTTTGGGAATGTAACAAAATCTCCAGCCCCAAACTTAATCTTCTGGCCATCTTCAGTTTCCACCTCTATATCCCCTTCAAGAACATAAAATTGCTCTGTTGCA
>MWCI01000005.1 GCA_002069965.1 Spirochaetes bacterium ADurb.Bin218
AGGCGATTTCATATATAGAGAAAACATTAGAAATAGAAGGGATTCTGGATATAAAAAATCTTTTTATAAATCCACAAATTCGGTTTGATACTTCTTGACTGATATGATTGAATACAAAAAATAAAAAGTGGAGACCAGCGACCACTTAAAAAACGGGGCGACACCGAAAAGCCATACGAGTAGGAAAATTAAATAAAGGAGAAATTTTATGCGTACATTAGGTAACATTCTTTGGCACATCCCATTTTTGGGTTTCTTAACTGCATTAGGAACATTTCTAATTGGCGGTTTGTTTGTAATTACTGTAATAGGAGCACCTATTGGGTTAGGACTTATTCAATTGTCAAAATTTTTATTGACACCTTTTTCGTCTGCAATGATAAGTAAAAAGGATTTAAATGTTGACCAGAACAAATTATGGCAATCATTTAGCTTTATTGTTCGGATTCTTTATTTCCCATTTGGACTATTACTTGCGATTGCGACAATTTTCCAAATTGCTGCACTTTTCATTACAATTATTGGTATTCCTGTTGCTTTAGTTTTAGCAAAGTCTTTAGGGACATATTTTAATCCTGTAAATAAAACTTGTGTTCCAAAAGCGGTTCAAAATGAATTAGAACAAAGAAGAGCAAAAGAACAAGTAGCGAAACATTTGGGTTAAACAACAGAAAACCAGCCCATAACATTGTATATGCGATAATTGCGGGGTTTTGTGGTAAATTGAAAATTTGTGCAGGCAAGAAACATTTGTGCAAATTTGAAACGATAGAGCCTTGAAATCCCGCAACTACGCATATACTTGTCCGTTATATGAAAGCGGCGCGCTTAACTTTTTTTCTTTTTTCTGTTAAAACGGCCGTCCTGGCCGCCTTATTCTAACAAGATAAATATAAAATTCTCACCGCCTTCGGAAAAACCTACCAGAGGTGAGAAAGTTGTACATGTTTGATCTGAAAATAAATCAGATGCGGGTCACGGTGAAGCAATGAACAGTTAAAAGTGAATAATTAACGGTAAATAGATGCTATATCATTTCATAATCAGCTTATTCTTTTGACTTCTTTACTGTCGATATAAGCATTTTAAGAATTTCAGTGTTATGCTCTAACATTTTTTGTGCGGTAACATCATCAATAAACGAGGTGTCTCTGAGAAGCATAAGCCAGTATTCAGTTTCGGCCGCTTCTTTTAATGCGATACTCATCTTGCTCGTAAAATCCGCTTTTGATTGGGCGAACTCAGCCTCACGAATGTTTGCGCCTATGGAAGTGCCTGATTTCAGTAACTGATTAATAAGAACATATTCCTTATTTTCAGAAGCCAGCTTTTTACTAAGTTTCACAATTTCAATAGCCAGAGCGTAACTTTTGTCTTTTAAAGGATTTTCATTTTTCATCTATTTTTTTTCTTATAAATTAACGGTAAAACTCTCATATAGTAAAAAAAATCCGCCATCGGCGGATTTTTTTTAAAATTATTCATTGTTCATTATTAATTATTCACTACCCCTCACTGAGTCCTCGCAAAGCGGAAGCCTATGTACCCGCTCACGTTGGTCGGTGCCCAGTAGAACCAGTAGCCGACCTGCATGCTATCAGCAGTATTGCTAAAGTTGCCGCCCCGCGCCACGCGATGCAAATTGCTCGCTGTAAAACACCACTCCCACACATTACCGCTCATATCATAAAGGCCAAGTGTCTCGCTTCAGGCAAAACGGGACAAGATTGCTTCGCTTCCGCTCGCAATGACGTTAGTTCCTTTGTTATACTGTTAGTTCGTGGCACAGTATCCTCCGATTTCAACCAATATTTATGCCAATTCATTGCTCGGTTGAAATCGGGGCCAGTATATGTCATTTTACCATAAAAACTGATTTTTTAAACAAATTCCTCAATTTCCTACTAATTGAATTTAATCATTTTTCGTAACTATTCAGCAAAAAAATTTTAAAGAAATGAAAAAAGACTATTAATTTTACAGTCATAGTATATATTATGTCGCATGAAGCGAGAAGAAATACGAAGATTAATAGAGCAAAATCCTGAAGCAGTTATTGAACTGATAGAAAGACTTTTTGCCAGGATTGAAGAGCTTGAACGGCGATTACATATAAACAGCCGCAACAGTAACAAGCCGCCATCAAGTGACGGATTGAAAAGGAAACAACGACGCATGCAAGAACGGGAGAATCGGAAGAAGCGGGGTGGTCAAATCGGCCACGAAGGGAATCAACTGAAGATGCAAGAAAATCCTGATCGTATAGAGGTACATCGGGTGACGCACTGTCGAAAGTGTCAATGTTCTCTTGAGGGTGTCAATGTAAAAGGCTATCGGAAGCGGCAAATATTTGATATTCCCGCGATATCGCTGGAAGTGACAGAGCATCAGGCAGAATATAAAGAATGTCCTCACTGTGGGGTTATCACTTCAGCGTCATTTCCTGATGGAGTAAACAGGCCTGCGCAATATTGGAGCAAAATCAAGGGATTCATTACCTACTTAAGTTGCTATCAGCTGATTCCGTATGAACGACTTGCCGAGCTTTTAGAGGATCTTTTTGGTGTACGTATTAGTACGGGGACGATATATAATACCAATCTGCGCGCGTATGAAGCAGGAGCGGAAAGCGAGGAAGCAATAAAAAAACTGTTACAGAAGCAACCGTTACTGCATGCCGACGAAACAGGTCTTTTTAAAGGAAGAAAAAGTCAAAACCGCTCAATCTTCTTGAACGCTTGAAAGAATATAAGCACGGTATTCTCATGTTTGTCAAAGATTTTTCAATTCCGTTTGACAATAATCAGGCCGAGCGTGATTTGCGAATGATCAAGGTACAACAAAAAATTTCAGGATGCTTTAGAAGCTTAGAAGGTGCTCTGTTTTTTGCTCGTATTCGAGGCTATATTTCAACGGTGAAGAAAAATAACAAAAATGTTTTATGTGCATTGCAGGGCCTATTTGAAAACAACCAATTTATGCCAGCTGTTGGTGAATAGTTACTATCAAATGTTTATCCGAGGGAACATTTAGTTCATCTCGGTAAAACTTTATTTATAAAAGTTACAGATGTATGCAAAGCGGAAATTGAGGATATAACTGAAGAAGACTGCATAAACTTTATTTATAATCTTGTTATTTCCAGGACATTTGACGGCTATCAATCTGAAATCCAGACCATATACGGACAACTGCAAAAAATTTTAAACTTAAAAATTGAGCCTGCACCAGAGGAATGGGATAGAGGTTATAATGTTGATTATTATATTAAAGTGGGAGATAAATACATTGGGCTTCAAATAAAGCCGGCAGGATACGAATATATTAGTCAGATTATCAAAGAGAGGGAACAGCAGAAAAAAACACATGAAAAATTTACTAAAAAATATGGGGGCAAGGTTTTTTATATTATTTCCATAACTGATGGAAAGAGCAAAAGAATTCATAACACGGAAATCATTGATGAGATAAAAAGAGAAATTTTAAGGTTAAGCGGAAAGTAAAATATAATCAAATTTACAAATAACATCCTATTTCTTTACAAAATGACATCCCACTGATTTTGTATTCCTTAGTGCAGATTTTACTATGAGTATGGAGCTTACAACAGCATTGCGCAATTCGATTATATTTTTATGGAGTTTGGCTCCCTTGTAAAAACGCATTATCCTATGAGAAAAATAATCCAGGTCTGCCTCCGCCCGTTTGAGTCCCTTTTCTGTTCGTATAATTCCTGCATAATTCCACATTGTAAGTTGAATTGCCTTCATATCCTGTTGAATCAACAGGGGATCAAATTCTTCTGTGTAGGAAGGTTCTTCCCAGTCAGGGATATGGTTAAATCTACTCTGATCGATTTTATATTTTTTTGAGGCAATATCTTCAGCTGCAGTCTTTCCCCATAGCAGCCCTTCAAGGAGAGAAGTGGATGCAAGCCTATTGGCACCATGGAGCCCTGTACATGCAACTTCTCCAACAGCATAGAGATTTTTTATAGAAGTGCGTCCTTTTAGATCTGTTTTTATCCCTCCACAAAAATAGTGTGCTGCTGGTACAATTGGTATTGGCTCCTTGGTTATGTCTATGCCTCCTTTAATACAGGTTGAGTATATTCTGGAAAAGCGCTTTTCAAGAGAAACACTTCCTTTATAGTAATTTGCTATGTCAAGGAGCATGTATTCCTTACCTTCTTTTGACATCTTGTCATAAATTGCTCGTGCAACAACATCCCGAGGAGCTAAATCACCCATCTCTGAGTAGTCTTTCATAAATTCATAACCATTGTGATCTTTCAGTCTGGCTCCTTCACCTCTGAGAGATTCTGATATTAAAAATCTCTTTATGTCTTTGTGAAAAAGACATGTGGGATGAAACTGTACAAACTCAGCGTTTATGATATCTGCTCCTGCTCTGTAGGCCATGCTCATCCCATCGCCTGTTGCAGAAATAGGATTTGTTGTGTGATAGTAAAGATTGCCAATCCCGCCTGTTGCAAGAATGACATTGTCAGAAAAAAATGTTTCAACATATCCCTCTTGATTGTTAAGTGCATATATACCCATAACTTCTCGTTCTTTGTATATTTCCTGGGTGTTTTTGGAATGGTGATTGTTGGTGATTAAATCTATAGCAGTATAGTCTGGTAAGAACTTTACTCCGATTTTTTGAGCGTATTCAATAAGAGAATCAATAATTTTATCTCCAGTGTGATCCTCATAGTGGACAATTCTCCTTACGCTATGGGCAGCCTCTTCTGTATAGTCTATCTTGCCATCTTCCGAAAGGCTAAAGTCAATTCCCACCATGTTTACAAGAAAGTCAAAGACAAGCTGCGGCCCCTGTTGTGCAAAAAAATCTACAGCCTCAAGATTGTTGTAAGAGGCTCCAGCCTGGAAAATATCATCACGAAGCTTTTCTGGAGAGTCCCCATCTTTTGCAGCAATAATACCACCCTGGGCATAATATGTATTGGACTCAGTGAGATTGCTATTTTTTGTTAAAACAATAACGTCAAGACCAAATTTTTTGAGATATATGGCAGAAGTGAGTCCAGCAATTCCAGAGCCTATAACTATTGTATCATAATAGTGTCTCATAGATGATTTCCTTTAAATCTCTCTACAAAATAAACTTGCGCATGTAAAATGGTCAAGTAGAACTTTTGCAAAATACATGGAAAGTTGCAAGTTAAATTTTTCTATGTCATGAAGTGACATTTGTTTTATGATTTTTATTTTTGTATCAGTAATTATTCCTACAATATAATTTTTACTGTAAAATCAAGAGAACATTATACCGCCGTCTTCGGGGAAGAGGATAATAGAGTATTTTTATTTTAAGAGAAGTTAAGGAATAAGTACTGTTTTTGTATTGATTTTTTTAAGACTATAGCAAGCTTTAGCATATTATTTGGGATTTATTTATGATTGCTATATTTCTTTCTGTTGTTAAACTCTTTCTTATTATTTTTGTTGGATTTGCCTCAGCAAGGCTTGGAGTTCTTGATAGGCATACAACTAAGGGGCTTTCCTCTTTGTTGGTTAAGGTTACTTTGCCTGCAATGATTTTTACCTCAATGCAGCGAGAGTTTTCCAATGATCTATTACAGCAAGCCATTTCAATTACAGCTTTGTCTTTTGGTGTTTATGGGCTTTATTTTTTAATAGCCCTTTTTCTTGGCAGAATAATCAAATGGGATATAAAGGATAGGGGAGTTCATCAGTTTGCTATTTTATTTTCTAATGTTGGATTTATGGGATTCCCTGTCCTTGCCTCCGTTTTTGGTGATGAGGCTGTCTTTTTTGCTGCAATGTATAATATCCCCTTTCATTTCTTTGTATTTACCTTAGGTGTATATCTAATGCTCAGTGGTAGTGGGCAATCTCCTCGTCTAAATTATAAGCTTATGCTAAGCCCTGGAATTATTATGACAATTGCAGGTTTTATATTTTTTGCTTTGAATATAAAATTACCGTCAATTATTTTTGATTCCATGAAGTTTGTAGGTGATATAACTATACCCCTTTCCATGATAACTGTAGGATCTATGCTCACAGAGGTTGATAGAAGGGATATTTTCTCTGGAAGAGATGTCTATTTGACAAGCTTTTTGCGCCTTATTATTTTACCTGTGATTGTATATTTTTTTGTGAAGATCTTTGCATCAAGTTCAATGATGATATATGTTCCTGTAGTTATTGCAGCTATGCCTGTTGCAGTAAATGCTCCTTTAATTGCTGCAGAATATAAGGGAAACGCTTTGCTTGCCTCAAGGCTTTTATTTATTTCCACAGCTCTTTCTCTGCTAACACTACCACTTGTCCTATTTTTTTTAAGGCTTGTTATGTAATTTTATGATCCTTCAACAATTTCAATCATCTTCTCCAGAGCAACTTTTGAGTATTTTTTAAGCTCCTCACTTACAGTGATTTCATTTAGAAGCTCTCCTTTGCCATCTATGAAGTTTTCCACTGATTGGACAGCTAAGGCAGTATTTAAAAGGGTGATCTTCTTCATGTTGCTACATGGTGACTCCAGCAATGGGTAGATATTTTTATCTTTAAAAGTATGCTTTATTCTGTCTACAAAGGTAAACTCTGTGCCAATAATCCACGATGACCCTGGAGAAGAATTTTTTATAGTTTCATAGATCTTTTGTGTGGAGCCAGAGATATCCGAAAGCAAAACTACCTCTTTTTGAGATTCAGGATGAACTATTATTTTTGCATCTTTGTATATCTCTCTTGCTTTATGGACATCCTCAGCATGCCATTGTTGATGTATGGGGCAAAACCCATCCCACAGAAATATTTGAGCTTCCCTTAAATTTTTTCCTTCTTCAAATGATATGTCTCTGTAAACTTTTACTATAAGCTCGTCTTTAATTCCTAAATTATGTGCAACGTTATTGCCAAGGTGAAAATCAGGGAAAAAGAAAACAGGCTTGCCTTCATCTATATATTTACGGACAATTTTTTCAGCATTGGAACTTGTGCATACAGAGCCCCCCCTTTTCCCACAGAGACTTTTTGAGTCAGCGTATGAATTCATGTAAACAACTGGCGCTGGCTCTTTAGCTGTTATGGACTGTATTTTTTCAAGAGCCAGTGAAGCAACATTTGCATCAATCATTTCTGCCATGGGGCAGAGGGCATCAATTTCTGGGATCAATATATGCTGGCCTTCTGCTGCAAGGATTGCAGCACTTTCTGCCATAAAACGAACTCCACAGAGCACAACAAAGGGAGCCTTGCTTCTGCTAACATCAACTGCTAATTTATAGGAGTCACCAGAAAAATCTGCCAGTTCAACTATATCCCTGTTAATATAGTGATGAGCTGGTATGATTAAATCTCCCTTGAGCTTTGATCTAACTTCTTTTATATACTTTACAAGTTCTTCGTCTGTCATATTGAAAATATCCATTATTTTACCTCTTTAAGACTAAAATCAAAGGCCTTGACGCTATTTGTGAGTTCGCCAAAGGAGATAAAATCAACCCCTGTCTGGGCAACAGATTTTATTCGTTCAAGAGTCATATTGCCAGATGCTTCAACAAGTGCCTTCTTATTTATTAATTCAACAGCTTTTTTCATAGTTTCGTCGTCCATATTGTCAAGCATGATAATGTCAGCACCAGCAGCTATAGCTTCTTTTACCTCTTGTAAGTTTCTGGTTTCAACTTCAATTTTGTATTTATTGCCCCATCTTGCTCTTACTTTATCCACAGCCTGAGTAATCCCTCCTGCAGCATCAATATGATTATCCTTAATCATCACCATATCAAAAAGTCCCATGCGGTGGTTCTGTCCTCCACCACATCTAACTGCGTATTTGTGAAGCTCTCTGTATCCAGGGAGAGTTTTTCTTGTGTCCAGAATTTTTACTTTACCAGCAGCCTCTTCCACAAAGATAGAAGTTTTTGTTGCAATTGCACTGAGGTGAGAGATAAAGTTTAGAGCAGTTCTCTCTCCAGCTAAAATAGATGAAACTTTACCAGAGACCTCAGAGATTATGTCACCCTTTCTTATTTTGTTTCCATCAATAGAGAATTTTTTTATTTTTAAATCTTTGTCAATTCTATGAAAGACATATTCAAATACATCGATGCCACAGAGTATTCCCTCATCTTTTGAAATTAGTCGAAAAGAATATAATTCTTCAGAAAATATAGCATTCCCTGTTACATCGCCATCTGAACCAAGATCCTCAGACAAAGCAAGATCAATTAAAACATCAAGATTTTTAAAGTTTAGCAAAATAAAAACCCCTATGGTTATTTTTTCCCATTTTACCATAGGGAACATTCAGTCAAGCCTTTTAATGTTGACTCTTGTTGCTATAGTTGAATTAGCCCTGTTTCCTTAATTTTGGTGGTTTTGCTCCTGCTTGTTATGAGTAATTATTGTAAGGAAAAATAGCTGAAGGTCTATTGGAACTATTGTGCACCTTTATGGAAAATTTAGTTTTATGAGCCAACGACCCGATTCGAACGGGCGACCTGCTCATTACGAGTGAGCTGCTCTACCTGCTGAGCTACGTTGGCCTGATATTTAAGCAGAAATTTAAAACATTGCCCTGTCAAGTAAAATCAAATTTACTGTGAGATTGCCTGTGGCAACAAATAAATTTATTTTTTTATTTACAGATTTTTATATAATTTTAAAGTATAATAAAGGGATTTTAGAAAATTATTAAAATTTGGTTATATATGCTGTGTGATAGATGTAAAACAAGAATAGCTACAATCCACCTTGCTGAGATTATTAAAGACGTTAAATCTGAAGTCCATCTCTGTGAGGTTTGCGCAAGGGATGTGGGATTTAACACTCGCATTTCTGATAGTGGTATAGCTATTCCAGATATGCTTTCGTTTTTAAATATTGATGAAATCGAGGATTCTATTTCAAGGTCAAAATGCTCTTTTTGTGGAACTGATTTTATTAGATATAAACAAGCAGGAAAATTGGGCTGTCCTGAGTGCTATGTTTATCTCGAAAATGAGCTCTTACCGGTTATAAATTCTCTTAAAAATGGCGCTGAATATTGCGGGAAGTTTCCTGCTAATGTAAAAGTCAAATGTAAGGGCTCTGTAGATATCACTGAAAGAGCATTTAAAGGCGCTGACACTGAAAATGAAGATTCTGTTTTGTCAGAAATTGAAAGACTAAAGGAACAACTTAAAGATGCTGTCAGTGAGGAGAGATACGAGGATGCTGCTAATTTAAGGGATCGCATAAGAGAATTTGAGCAGATGAGCAGGAAGGCATAGATGTTTACTATTGATGAGATTTTGAATAACAGAAACCCTTTTTGGACTCAAAAAGGACCAAGAAATGATATAGTTCTTTCAAGCAGGGTCAGGCTTGCTCGTAATACAAACTTACCCTTTGCTCATAATCTTGATGATTTTGATTGCGAGTATCTTTTTTCTGTTGCAGAAAACTTTGCCTCCAGAAATCAGGAAAGCCTAAAATTTATTAAAATATCTGATCTTGACTTGCATCAAAAGAGGCTTTTGCGGGAAAAAAATATCATCACAAGTGAAATGGAATCTGGTGACAATTCAGCGGTCATAATAGATAAAGATAAAGACGGAACAATCCTTATAAATGATACAGATCATTTTAAAATTCAGGTTATAAAGTCTGGATTTCAACTCCATAAGGCCTTCATGGTGGCAGAGACTTTAGATGATGAACTCAATAAATTTGTGCCATACACATTTCTTGACACTCTTGGTTATCTTTCTCCAGATCCTCTCAGGTGCGGCACAGGGCTTAAGGTTTCTTTGATTTTACATCTTCCAGCACTTACGATACTTAAAAGGATTTCAGATCTTGTTCCTTTTGTTAAAGATGGGGGCTTTCAAATAGGTGGAACCCTTGCTGGCAGCGGCAGAATTGTTGGTGGTTTGTATCTTTTGAGCAATAAGGTTAAATTTGGTCTTTCTGAAGTGGAAGTGCTTGATGCTGCTGATGATATTGCAAATAGAATAATAAAGTTAGAAGATGAATCACGTGATGATTTTTTTGATGCCTCACGGAGGGAGTTTGAGGATTTTGTCTGGAGAGCATTGGGTTTACTTCTTTATAGTAGAAGGATTAATTATGTTGAGGCTATTGAAAATCTTTCAAGGGTGCGCCTCGGGATTATAATGTCTGTTATAAAAGAATATGATTTAAGCCTTGTTAATGATTTGATGGTCAAAATTCAATGGTCTCATTTGCAGGAATATTTCGGAATAAGGTTTAAAAGTATTGTAGATAGCGATGATTATAGGGCCTATATGATACGAAGTGAATTGACCAAAGGCGGTGATAGGAATGTTTGAGTTTACAAAAAAATCCCGTAAGATCATCGAGGTATCTGCTCAAGTTGAAGCCAGAAGGCTTAATTGCGATTATCTTGGACCAGAGCATATAATGCTGGCTCTTCTCAAGGATGAGGATTCAGTTGCTGCCAGAATTATGAAGAATCTGGGCATTCACTTTGAGAAGGTTATCTTCATCATTGAACGGGGAGTGCAAAGAAATACTAATGGCAATTCTCCTGATGCAATTCCAGTTACGCCAACTTTTAAGAGTGTAATTGAATTTGCACGAGAGGAGGCTGCTAATCTTAAAAATTCATATATTGGGACAGAGCATTTGCTTCTTGCTGTATTCAAGGAGGGCTCCTGTCCTGGCCTTGCAGAGCTTGATAAAAATGGAATCAATTATAATAGTGTAAAAGAAGAAATATTGCGAGCCCTTGGAGTTAAGTCCACTCCAAAGCCTGCAAGTGCAACAAAACCAGATAACAAGCCCAAGACACTGGAGGATTTTTCCGTTGATTTAACAATGATGGCTATAAAAGGGGAGCTTGACCCTGTTATAGGAAGAGATGAAGAAATAAATCGCCTCATAAGGATTCTATCCAGGAAGAGGAAAAACAATCCTTTATTGATAGGAGAGGCTGGTGTTGGAAAAACAGCGATAGTTGAGGGTCTGGCTCAAAGAATAGTTAATCAGCAAGTTCCGGAGAGCCTTTATGGATATAAAGTTGTAGCGCTGGATCTCTCTTCTATTGTTGCAGGGACTAAGTATAGAGGTGAGTTTGAAGAGCGTCTCAAGAGGTTGGTGGCAGAAATTAAGGCCAATGATAAGCTCATTGTTTTTATTGATGAGATACATACTATTACAGGAGCTGGCGCTGCAGAGGGTGCAATAGATGCAGCTAATATCTTAAAGCCAGCTCTTGCCAGAGGAGAGTTGCAGTGTATTGGCGCAACAACTATGTCTGAGTATAAACTATACATTGAAAAGGACAGTGCTCTTGTTAGAAGATTTCAAAATATTATTGTTGATGAACCAGATGCAGAGGAGACATTACGAATTCTTCAGGGCCTTAAAGAGACCTATGAAAAATATCACAAGGTAATATATTCAGAAGATGCACTTGAAGAGGCAGTGTTTCTTGCAGAGAGATACATCACAGATAGATTTTTTCCTGACAAGGCGATTGATCTCATAGATGAGGCTGGCGCCATGGCTCGCTTTGAGACAATAGAAAGACCTGCGGAAATAGAGGAATTAGAAGCAGAGATTAAAAGACTTAATGAAAATAAAATTGAACTTGTTCAGGCTCAGGAATATGAGCAGGCTGCAAGGATACGGGATATTATCTCTGAGAAGAAAAATCGACTTGAGGAGCTTACAGAGGAGTGGCTCAACAAAACCAATAGATTTGAAGTGATTATCAGGCCATCACTCATTGCAAAAATTGTTGCAGAGATGACAGGTATACCTGTTGAGGATCTTGAAAAGGATGACTCAGAAAAGCTTTTAAAAATGGAGGAGTTTCTTAGCAGGCGGGTTATTGGCCAAAAAGAAGCAATTGAATCTGTTAGTAAGGCCATAAGGAGGTCAAGGGTTGGTCTTGGCAAGGATGATAAGCCCAATGGATCCTTTATATTTCTTGGGCCCACTGGTGTTGGTAAAACTGAGCTTGCCAGAGCGCTTGCGGAGTTCCTTTTTGGTGATGAGAAAAATCTCATCAGGCTTGATATGTCTGAGTTCATGGAGAAGCATTCTGTTTCGCGGCTTATTGGCTCTCCCCCAGGGTATGTAGGGTATGAAGAGGGAGGGCAGCTTACAGAAAAGGTAAGGAGAAAGCCCTATTCTGTAATATTGCTTGATGAGATAGAGAAAGCTCATCCAGATATTTTTAATATCTTGCTACAGATACTTGATGAGGGTGAGCTTACAGATTCTTCAGGGATTACTGTGAGTTTTAGAGATACCATAATAATTATGACCTCAAATGCGGGCAACAGCAATAGCGATACAGTTGGTGCTCTCGGTTTTGGTAAAGTGTCTGAATCTGACTATAACAGGGAAAAGATAAATGACTCTCTTAAGAGGATATTTTCACCAGAGCTTTTAAACAGGATAGATGAAATAGTATACTTTAACAGACTCACTCTTGAAAATTTCTATTCTATTGCTGAGCTTATGATTGGAGAGGTGGTTGAAAAACTTAAAGATGAAGACATTACTCTTGTATTGCCAGATAAGGTAAAAAAGCATATAGCAGAGATGTCCTTTGAGCCAAAGATTGGTGCAAGAAATTTGCGCCGCATAATTCAAAGGGAAGTGGAAGATAAAATAGCAGAGATCATTCTCAAAGAAGATAGCAATAGCGGAAGTGAGGATGATAGTCAAGGTGAACTTATTGTAACAGCCCATCTAAAAGATGGATATATAAATTACAAAACAAGGCGCAAAAAGGAAAAGAATAAGCTCAAAGCAACAGTTTCTAAATCCTGATTTTATTTGCTTGATTTAAAAGCCCTTTTGTTATTATCTGGCTTGCTATAAAATTGAACATTTTTTATTTTTTGATATCATGATTTCGTGCCTTTTTTGCATGGAATAAACATATTACAATAAAGAGGGTTGTAATGGGTAAGACTATCACTGAAAAGATTTTTGAAGCTCATAAGATTGATGAACTTGCAGGAGGGGTTTATGTTCTAAGGCTTGATGCTGTTTTTTGTCATGAAATCACAACTCCCATTGCTATTAACGATCTTGTGGCAAGAGGTAAAGACAGAGTTTTTGATCCAGATAAAATTAAAGTCGTAATAGATCATGTAACTCCTTCTAAAGATACAAAGACAGCTATTCAGGCCAAGACTTTGCGAGACTGGGCAAGGAGAAACAATATCAAGGATTTCTTTGATGTAGGTAGAAATGGTGTTTGCCATGCAATTTTTCCGGAGAAGGGTTTCACAAGGCCTGGATATACTATTATAATGGGCGATTCTCATACATGCACCCATGGAGCCTTTGGTGCTTTTGCTGCAGGTGTTGGGACAACAGACCTTGAGGTTGGAATACTAAAAGGCGTGTGTACCTTTAAGGCTCCAAAAACAATAAAATTTAATCTTACAGGGAAATTGCCTGAAGGAGTTTTTGCAAAGGATGTCATTCTCTATATTATAGGTAAAATTGGTGTAAATGGAGCAACTAATAAAATTATGGAATTCACAGGTCCAGTTGTTGAAGAGATGTCTATGGAGGCAAGAATGACTCTCTGTAATATGGCAATTGAGGCAGGTGGAACAAGTGGCCTTTGCTATCCCGACATGAAAACTGTTGATTATCTCTGGGAACACATCAAAACAGAATATTCAAGCAAAGAGGATGCTTTGAAGGATTTTAGTAAGTGGATTTCAGATGCAGACGCTACCTATGATTCTGTTATAGACATTGATGTAAGTTCCCTTGAGCCTATGGTTACCTATGGCTATAAGCCAGATGAGGTAAAGCCGGTCCGCGAGCTTGAAGGCACTCCTGTTGATCAGATTTATATTGGATCATGTACAAATGGTAGAATTGAGGATCTGAGAATTGCAGCATCTATTTTAAAGGGTAAAAAAATTAGTGACAATGTCAGAGGAATTGTTTCTCCAGCAACCCCGGGTATTTTCAAAAAGGCCTTGGATGAGGGGATTATTGATATATTTGTAGATTCTGGTTTTTGCGTAACAAATCCAACATGTGGGGCCTGTCTTGGAATGAGCAATGGTGTTTTAGCTCCTGGTGAGGTTTGTGCCTCTACAACAAACAGAAACTTCAATGGAAGAATGGGTAAGGGCGGGATGGTTCATCTTATGAGCCCTGCTACTGCTGCTGCAACTGCTATTGCAGGAAAAATCGTTAACTCTGAGCTATTTAAGGGGAAATAAAATGAAAAATTTTAATGGTAGAGTTCTATTCCTTGACCGTTCGGATATAAATACAGATGAAATAATTCCAGCAAAGTATTTAACAGAAAACTCAAAAGAGGCACTAAAGCCCTATCTCCTTGAGGATCTGAAGCTTGAGGGATTCAATACTAAGATGCTTGAGGATGTCAGTGCCATTGTCACAAGGGAAAATTTTGGCTGTGGATCTTCAAGAGAACATGCTCCATGGGCTCTGGAGGTAAATGGGATCAATGTTGTTATAGCTGTAGATTTTGCTCGAATTTTTAGGCAGAATATGTATAATTGTGGCATGCTTGCTGTTGAATTGCCTGCAGAAACAATAGATATGCTTTTTAAAAAATTTGCAAACAAACCCACTTATCTGGAAACTGATTTTGATGGCGGTAAGTTTATATTTACCTCAGGGGATCTCAAGGAGGTCGTTCCTTTTACTATATCTGATTTTGACAGAGAGTTAGTAAAAGCTGGTGGCTGGGTTGATTATGCAGATTCGAGGTATTAATTATTTTTTTTAAGCATCTTTATGTTTTTGCTCTCTGAGATATTTCCATTGATTGAAAAAGGTATTACATACCAATTCCCGCTTAGATAGTCCTTAAAGACCGTCATAGCGGGTCTGGGAATATCTTTGATAAAGTGATTGTTAAATTCCAGTTTCATATCAACATTTTCTGCAACAAAGGAACTGTTGAATCTTCCTCTCAGAGAAAGCCTTAGATCCTCTGAGTTAAAAATAAAAGAATTAACCAGAAAATTTTCACCATTTATATCTATGTTGCCATATATTTTGCTAAACTCAAGATCCTTTAATTTGTATCGTAATTCTGCAAGGAATATAATTAGACCATTTTGAATACCAGTATTGACAATCTTCCCTTTTGAAATTTCAAATGTAGCATTGCCTTTAATGGTCTCTGTCATGTTTTCTTTTATTTTAAAAGAGAGATCAGCTGTTCCATTGCAAAATCCAAAGAATCTGTTATTTAGAGATTCATCACTGAATTTTATATCATTAACCTTTATGTTGTGAAACTGAGAGTTCAGTGAAACGGAAGGGAACTCTCCATCAAGATTTATATCCCCTGTTCCAGCTATGTTTCCACTAAGAATTGATGTTTGGAATCTATTTAGTTTTATTTTTTTTGCAGATGCAGCAAAATCAGCCTGATTGTTTTTAAATACAAATTTATCATAGAGTATTTCATTTACAGAGATCTTCCCATTGATTTTTAAAGGGAAAAAGAAATCAGAGGAAGATTTTCCTGAGGAAAATTTTATTGCATTTAGATCTATTTTCTCTCCTCTGGCAGATATATAGAGGCTTTGAAATTTATTGTCAAGGGTTGCAATTGAAAGATAGAATTTGCTGCCAAAAATTGTTACTGGAATATTTTCCTTTTTGAGATTATTGTTTGCAATTTCTATTTCTGTGTTGAGCTCGCTGAAAACTTCAACTCTATCTCTGAAACTTAAATCTATAAGACTTACCTTCCCTGTAAAGCCAGAGGTGTTATAAGAGAGATTTCCCCTGAGAGAACCAGAGAATCCAGAGGGAATTGTCCTTTCAAGAAGTCTTAAATCCGCAATTGAATAATTTATGTTAGAAACAGAAAATTTTGGTATTGTGCCATATTTATAAGAAATTGTTAGATTATCAAGATCTGCTGTAGAGTTATTTAGCCTGCTTTTGGTTTTGTCAATTACAACGCTTCGATTTTCAAGATCAATTTCACATGAGCCTGTAGCCTCGATCTTATTCTTGGTGTTTTTTAAGGAAGAGATCGCATTGGCCTTGCCCCTGATGAATGGATAATCAATTGTGAAGTTATCGATAAATCCATTTACTGTTTCAAAGGGCAGTATTACAGGGTTATCTGCAAATTCATAGAGCCAGCCTATTGAAAGATTTTCAACTTTAATGCGGCCTGTTATTTTTGGTTTCGATTCAAAGTCTGCTGTGAGCTCAGGATAAAGTTTTCCTCTATTTTGAGGTAGAGTAATTCCTGCATCAAAGATATTTAAGAGCTTATAGTTATTCTTTAGCTTTATTGAACAATCAATTGAATATTTTCCTTCAAGGGGTCTGAAATCCTTTGGTGTAGAAATTAACTCCACAGATGAATTGGTCAGAATTATTTTTTCTATTAGAACTTGAGTTTTACCTTCTGTTGTGCCTTCAGCAGAAATTTCTTTTATAATTTTTTCTATATTGCTAATGCCATTACTATCAAATATGACTTTTATGTTAAGGTTATTGAAATAAATACTTTTAATTTTAAATTCCTTTTTCAGGAGAGAAAGAAGAGAATATCGCAATATCACTTCTTCTGATTTTATAAAAGGCTCACTCATGAACTCCTTTGATTTTGGGTCTCTGTCAAAAATTTTGACTTCAGTAAGGACAACACCTTTGTGGCTATATTTAAGAGATGATATTTCTACTTTTCGATTGAGAATTGTTTCAGATTTTGTTTTTATAATATTAAGAACAGAATCCTCTGGATAGAAATAGAAAATTGTAGCTGCTGTAATACCAGCTATAATGACAAGAATTGATATGGCTATTGCAATAACTACAGTTAGTCGTAAAATCTTTTTTGTCATTTGTTTTTATTAGCTTCCCTCTGTCTTTCCAGTGCTGTTTGTTTTCTGTAAAACTGAACAGTTTTTTCAAGCTCAGCAAGATCTGTTGTTATTATCTTGCCTTCCTTAAGCATTATATGTTTATCCTCCAGTAATTTGACAATGAGAGCCTCTCCCTCTACAGGAGACAGACCCACCATGTTAATTAGCTCCTTTGATCCAAATTCAAAGTTATGAGGCTTTTTGGGTTCAACTGGTATTTTTTGTTTCTCTATCTGTATGAGCAATGTATCATAAATTCTGCCCAGTGGGTTCCTTATCATAAGATTATCAAGCTGCCTATAGGCAGTCCATGTCCTCTCGCTTAAAAGCTGAATGAGCCTTGTTGCAAGTTGAGGTTGAGCCTGAACCATGCCCTCAAAGTTTGACTTGTTTATAGCAAGAACTGTAACATCGCCATAGGATATTGCGGAGGCACTTCGTGGCTTATTGTCAAGGAGTGCCATTTCTCCAAAAATATCCCCTGGTTTTAGAACAGCAAGTAATATCTCCTCATCAATTATCTTTGTTATTTTTACTTTACCTTCCTGAATTATAAATAGCTCATCCCCCGGCTCTGATTCACAAAAGAGCAGGGTATTATCAGGATATTTTCTGTTCATTCCCTTTCTATATGGCATATCAGGGAATTTAAGAGGAGCCTTAAGTGTTTTAAGTCTTTCAATGGCTTTGTCTCTATAAATGCCCGTTGGGTTGTGTTCTATATATTTTTGATAGGCATATATTGCATGATTAAAGGTGCGTTTTTTTAGATAGTATTCACCTATTACAAAGAGGTGCTCTGGATCCTCTTCACTGGTTTTTTTCAGTGAAAGGCTTGTAATAGCCGAATCAAATTGCCGTAGCTTTCTGCTGAAGAATCGAATTATCTTCATGGCTACAACTGGATTTTTCTGAATGAGCAGTCCAAAGAGGTCTTTTTCTACAGATATCAAAGATACATTTTCTAGAGCAACAGCAGTGTCTTCCCGAGCATGACCAGACATGCAGGAAACCACTCCGAAAAAATCACCTGGACCAAGAATTGTAAATGGCTCTTCTGATAAAACTGGATTTTCTCTATATAACTTAACCTTCCCACTGCGGATTATATAGAAATTAGTGGCATTTTTTTTCCCTTCAACCATTATGAAGGAGTTTGCCATGTAATTTTCAATTTTAAATTGATTTTGTGTCATCAGTCCTCTTTTTGAGAAGGGAAATTAAATTTTACCACTTTTTAATTTCGGAAAAAAACCGTTACTTATATATTAAAATATGTAAAAATAATTTTAATATATCAATGAAATTTAGTCTATTAATTTTTTTAATTTATGCAATTCATTTATTGCCTCAAGGGGGGTAATTTTATCAATATCTATATTTTGCAAAGTTTTAATTAAAATGTGATTTTTTGCATTAAAGATTTCCAGTTGCTCATGGGGGTCTCTTTCTTCTCTATGTTCTATTGCTTTAGAACTGTTGGATTTTTCAAGCCTCTCGAGAATTTTTGTAGATCTGGATATTACTACTTTCGGTAGACCTGCAAGCTTTGCTACATGTATACCATAAGATTTATCAGCGCTGCCCTTGACAACTTTATGTAAAAATTCTACATTGTTTAGAGTTTCTTTGACAAGGACATTGTAATTTACTATGCCCTTTTTCTTGCCAAGTTGAGTTAGTTCATGGTAATGAGTTGCAAACATGGTTTTTGCCTTTATATAAGAGTGAATGTATTCCACAACACCCCATGCAATTGAAAGGCCATCGTAGGTGCTTGTGCCTCTGCCAACCTCATCCATTATTATCAGGCTTCTGTCTGTGGCATTGTTCAGTATGTTGGCAGTCTCATTCATCTCCACCAGAAATGTAGACTCTCCCCTTGAAATATTGTCCGATGCTCCGATGCGTGTAAAAATTCTATCAGTTATTGACAGATCAGCGCTTTCTGCAGGGACAAAGGAGCCTGTTTGCATTAGCAGTTGAATTATTGCACACATTCTTATATATGTAGACTT
Organism: Spirochaetes bacterium ADurb.Bin218; assembly: GCA_002069965.1. GTDB lineage: Bacteria > Spirochaetota > UBA4802 > UBA4802 > UBA5550 > UBA5550. Next base: position 18,898 of record MWCI01000005.1, read on the forward strand.
TCCAGCCATGTTTGGCCCTGTGATGATTGCTATTAAATTTTCCTCTCCATCAAGATGTATGTCATTGGGGATAAAGACCTCTTTTGTGTAATATTTTTCCACAGTTGGATGTCTGCCATTTTTTATGGAAATATAGTTATGGTCATTGATCTGAGGTTTTACAAATCTATTGTGGATAGCTGCTGTGGCCAGGGAGGCTATAAAGTCAAGATAGCCTGTTGCCTCTGCAGTTGTTTGAATATCCCTGCTTAAGGATATAACCTCTATTTTTAGCTTTTCTATTTCTTCCTTTTCTATTTCTGTAATTCTGTCTGCTGCACCTAATATATCAGACTCAAATTTTTGCAATTGAGGAGTGGTGAATCTCTCAACATTTATGAGCGTTTGTTTTCGCAGGTATTCCTTTGGAGCATTTTCTGCCTGCAGTTTGCTCAATTCTATATAATATCCAAGTATCTTGTTATATTTTACTCTCAGCGTGTTAAGGCCAAGTCGCTCCTTTTCTTCCTCTTGATATTTGAGTATCCATGCCTTTGCATCGCTTTTGAGATCGTAGAGACGATCAAGCTCACTGTTGAAGCCCTGTCTAATTACTCTGCCATTTTCTGGAGAAATTGCAGGATCATCTGCTATTGTTGCCTCAATCTTTTTAGCAAGGGATGATAGGTCCTTTAATTGCTCTATGATCTGTGACAGATAAGGGGATGATGGCGAATGCTCTTCCAGTCTTTTTTTTATATCATCTATGGCATTTATTGATTGCTTGAGGGCTATGAAATTGCGTGGAAATATTTTGCCCAATGAAAATCTCGAAACTATTCGCTCCATATCAAGAACAGATTTTAGCAAGGAAGTGATTTCCTCAAGCAGTTCGACTCTTTGATAGAAAAAATCAACAAGGGCAAGCCTTTGCTCAATCATATTTTTATCTAAAAGAGGCTGAAGTAGATTCCTCTCAAGAATTCTCCTGCCCATGGGAGTTTTTGTATAATTTAAAACAGAAAAAAGTGTGCGATTTTTTGAACCATCTTGCTGATTGGTAACAAGTTCAAGATTGGATATTGTTGCCTCATCAAGGAGCATAAAGCTATCTCTTTGAATTTTTTGAGGATTTTTTAGATGTGCCAGAAGTGTTTTGTGAGTTTCATTGAGATAATGAAGAATTGAGCCTATGGCTATAATTGCACTGTCAGATTCAAGTCCAAGTCCTTTGAGTGAATGTATTTGTAGTGTTTTGCATATACATTCACTCATAAAATCCTTTTCGTAGAACCATTCATTTAGAGATAGGACAGGAATATTTTTGTTTTTTATTATATCCAGAAATTGTGAATCCTTCTCTTGAGCTGTAGAAAAAAATAGAATTTCCCGTGGAGAAAATTTTAGCAATTCACCTCTGAATATTTCCAGATCCTTTTTAAATATTCTGTAAAAGAAATCCCCTGTGGAAATATCAACAAAGGCAATGCCTCCTTCATCTTTTGAGAGATAAACAGAACATAAATAATTATTATCATCGCCAGGAATTAAGTTTTGTTCTATCAGTGTTCCTGGTGTTATTATTCTCACCACCTCTCTTTTGACAATATTGCCAGAAGAAGGAACTGTTTCAAGCTGCTCACATATTGCAACTCTTCTGCCAGCCTTAATAAGTCTTGCTATATAGCTTTCTGCTGCATGGTAAGGAATTCCACACATAGGAATATCGTTTTGTCTTGTGGTTAGAGCTATGTCTAAAATCTTTGATGCAATCTTTGCATCGTCAAAAAACATTTCATAGAAATCCCCCATTCTGAAAAATAGAATATCATCGGGATGCTGTCTTTTTATTTCGCTATATTGTTTCATCATAGGAGTCAACTTTTCATCCATAGCTCAATCCCCGTAAATGTAGGTTTTACCATTATTTTTTGAAATTTTCACAAGAGTCCCATTTATTCCATGCTCCTGGGCAAGTCTTATTTTTGTGTTCATTGCCCCATCTGTGTCAGTGAAATTTCCCATAATAATATAATATCCTGTTGCTGTTTGTATGATGTTATGGGTTGGGTAATTTTTTAAAATCCTGGTAATAGATTCAGAATCTTTTTTTTTGTTAAAAGGGCCTATTGATATTGCAAAGAAGTTCCCTTCATTTTCCTCATCGATTTGTTGTTCTGGCTTTATATCTATAACTGATGTTTTTTTTATGCTTTCATCAGAGGGCAGGTAGCTTACTATTTTTGGATTTTTAAGCTTAAGCCTTTCTATTTTTTGTAAAGAAAGATCTGCCTCTGGTGATTCTGGAAAAAGCTTTACTATATCACTGTATGCAGAGTATGATTTATCAAATTCTCTTACTCCTTCATAAAATGATGCAAGACAAAAAAGTGCAGAGGGGTATATTTGAGATTTATCAAATCCAGTAATGATCTCTCTGAGAGAATAGACATAAGCTCGTGAGTTTCCGTAAGTTTTTCTTTCAATCTCACTTAATAGCAAAAGAGCCCTTGATAGGGTTTCAATGTCATGGCTTAGCTCTGTTATATGTAGGGCTTCCTTTTTTGCATTACCGTAATCCTCCATCATTATGAGAGATTGGATATGCATAAGATAAAAGTTTATTCCATATCTGCTAGAGCTGTATTTTTTTATTCCATTTTTTGAGTGGATTTCAAGTTCTTTCCATTTTGATTGTAGATCAAGTATCTGGCAGAGCCTTAGGAGAGCAAGATCCGAATCTTTGTAAGATGGGAATTGATATGCAACATATCTGTATCTCTCTGCAGCAAGCTCACAATCAGATGTTTTTAAAGCAAGCATGAGCTTTGCATCAGGGATATAATTGCTTGAGGGATATTTTTTTATAAAAGCAAAGGCTTTTTTTTCAAAAGCCTCCTCTTCTATTTTATGAAAATCGGAGGTTAATATTTTAAAGTCCTTCTCCTGGTCCGAAATAGCAAAAAGAGTCAGTGGTAGACTTATATATAGCAAAAGAATTAGACTAATTGATTTTTTCCCCAACAAGAGTAGTTCCTTTTACAGAGAGTATATTTACAGAAATCACTTTGCCAATATCATCATAAGACCCTTTAAATACAACAGGATGATTGAGAAAAGTTTTCCCTGTTATCTCCTGCGATGATTTTTTGCTTATTTTTTCACCAATTACATACTCTATTTTATTTATCCTTGCCTTTAATTTTTCAAGAGAAATATTTCTCTGGATTGAAATTAATTTCTTTAATCTTTCGATTTTTTCCTCTCTGGATAAAGTCTCTTTAAGCATGGATGCTGGTGTTCCTTCCCGTGGGGAGTAGGCATACATAAAGGCCTCGTCAAAACGAATCTTCATGACAGCATCAAGGGTGTTTTTATAATCCTCCTCTGTTTCGCCAGGGAATCCAACAATTAAATCAGTGGAAATAGAAAAGTCCTTGAGATTTTTATTTATTGTCTCTATAATTTTAAAGTAATCCTTAATTGAATACTTTCGGTTCATTGCCTTTAGTATGCTATCAGAGCCGCTTTGCAGAGGAAGATGAATACTCTTTGATATATTATCATGTTCCTTTATAACTTCAATTATCTCAGGTTCAAAATCCATTGGATGAGATGTAAGAAAATTTACCTTTTTAATTCCATCAATCTCAGCAGCTTTTTCCAGAAGCTTATAAAAAGGTATTTCTGAGCAATCCTGACCATACTGATTTACATTTTGGCCAAGGAGAGTTATTTCAATCACCCCTCTGGTTGCAAGCTCTTTGATGTATTGAATAATTTTTTCAGAGGGGAAAGATATAAGCTTTCCTCTGACATAAGGGACTATGCAATATGCACAGAAGTTTTCACATCCATGAGTTATGGTCACCCATTTATGCCAGTTGGTTTCTGAATGCCTTATCATTGAAATATTGAGTCGCTCTTTAAAATCAGAGATCTCCTGAGAAAGGAATACCCCGGGATTTTGTGATTGTAGCTTTTGAGCTACAATGGCACCTAAATCAGGAGCCTGGTAGGGCCCTGTTACAATATCTGCCAGTTTATCATCTATGAGCCTTTGACCAAGTCTTTGAGCCATGCATCCTGCAACAACAATTGTTTTGGGATGAGTTTTTTTGTTCCCTGCAATTTTTATTCTGGATAAGGCTCTGTTTTCTGCATGTTCTCGCACAGAGCATGTATTAAAAATACATATATCCGCCTCATCCTCTGAAGATGTTTCCTCAAAGCCATTCATTAACATGGAATAGCGAATAAGCTCGGAGTCGTCTTTATTCATCTGACAGCCAAAGGTTTCTATGTAAAATTTTTTCATCTTATACTTCTTTTTTAAATAATTCCCGCTTTTTTGTAAATTGCATCGATGTTTTTGTAATATCTGTTTATATCAAAAACTTGATCAATCTCTTCAGGTAAAACCTTGTCCATAACAGAGGTATTTTTTAAAACAAGCTCTTTGAGGCTACCTTCTCTTGCCCATACTCTCATGGCCATATCCTGAACTATTTTGTAGGCCTCTTCCCGTGTGAAGCCTTTTTCTACAAGTAGAAGCATAAGAGATTGTGAATAGAAGAGTCCGCCAGTTTTTTCTATATTTTGAATCATGTTTTCTGGATATATATGAAGATTTTTTAGAATGAATATCATTCTGTGCAATAGATAATCAAGAGCGATTGTAGAGTCTGGCAGTATAATTCTCTCTGCAGAGGAATGGGAAATATCCCTCTCATGCCACAGAGTGATATTCTCAAGAGCCACATTCATGTTGGATTTTATTACCCTTGCTATTCCTGTAATTCTCTCAGATAGTATTGGGTTACGCTTATGGGGCATTGCAGAAGATCCCTTCTGACCTTTTTGAAAAGGCTCTTCAATCTCACGAACCTCAGTCCTTTGTAAATGGCGTATCTCTGTGGCAAGCTGATCAAGGCTTCCTGCAGTTATTGCCAGAGCTGCCATATATTCAGCATGTCTGTCTCTTTGAATCACCTGTGTTGAAACAGGATCTGGTTTAAGATTAAGTCTTTTACAAACAAGCTCTTCAATCTCTGGAGAAATATTGCTAAAGGTGCCAACAGCTCCTGAGAGTTTTCCATAAGAGATATTCTCAATAGCTCGCACAAGCCTCTCTCTATTGCGTTTAAAAGCCTCATAGTAAAGAGCCATCTTAACGCCAAAAGTCGTTGGCTCTGCATGAACTCCATGGGATCTTCCCATGCAGTGTATATTTTTATATTTAATTGCATTTTCTTTTAAAACATCAAGGAGTAAATCCAGATCCTTTAAAAGTATTTCACCTGCACGTTTCATCTGTATTGAAAGAGCAGTGTCCACTACATCACTGGATGTGAGTCCATAATGAATAAATCTTGATGAAGGGCCAACCTTTTCAGCAACTGCAGTTGTAAAGGCTATGACATCGTGATGAACTTCATTTTCTATTTCCAGAATTCGCTCTACAGAGAAATCAGCCTTTTCTTTAATTATTCTAATGTCCTCAGCTGGTATTATTCCTTTTTCTGCATAGACCTCACAGACTGCAATTTCTATATCAAGCCATATACGGAATTTGCTTTCAAGCTCCCATATATCTGCCATTTCTTTTCGTGAATATCTTTCTATCATTTAAACCTCTCATTGACAAAGATTATTTCTAAAAGACTCATAAAATAATGACTATTACAATCAAGCATTTTATAAAAATTCAAAATATTATTTCAAAACTTTTGGAGCAGTTTCAATTTCAAGCTGGCTCAGGTTTTTAAAGGCCTCATCAAAATTCTGACCGCAGATCTGAGGTGAGGGGGTAAAGTCCCTGCATACCTGTGGCCTTTTTTCATAAATTGAGCACTTCATGTTTGCATTAAGGTGCACGCACCTTGTTCCTGCAGCTTTTCCAGATGTAGTCCCTGGAATTATAGTTGAAATAGAAGGAGCAATACAACAAGCTCCACATTGATTACATTTCATATTTTTCCCTTTGGTTTTTGTAAAGGCTATGAGATATAGTCCTTTTATGTCAAATTTTTTTAAAGAGTTTTATTAGCTAAATTTATTCAATGGGAAAAATCAGTAGCGAGCCATAATCAGTAGCTACATCCTCTGAAAGATAGAAAATCTTTTTTTGTTTTAAACTTATGAATTCCTTTATTGCATTAAAATCTGGATGCTTTTCAAATTTTCCTGTAAAAATTATTAAATCCTCAAATATCCCAGAGGAACCTCCAATAAATCCATAGTTATATCCTGGGAGTTTCCAAAAGCCTTCTTTGATTAAAAGAACATCTATTCCAGATTCTGTAGCAATTTTATGAATGCTTTTATCTGCAGTAATTATGCTTTTTTCATCAATTGTTAAAGTGCTACATTTTGCATAGCCCTGAGGGGAATATAAAAATTCAAATCCAAGATCTGTGAGATGGCGCTCTATTTGAGGAGGAGTTGAGCCTTTTTTATGTATTGCATATTTCCCTGTAATTGAGATGTTAAAGGGAATATCATCGGGATATTTAGAGCCAAGTTCAATAGGAGTTACTGTTACATTACAGAAATTTTTAAGCCTGTGCAAAAATTTTTGATCTATATTTTTATGACAAAAGGCAGTTCCCTTTTGAATAAAGATCTGCATGTCAGGATGGCCATCAATTGGAGGAGCAAGTTGCTTGCATTGTGGTATCTTTATAGCCTCAATACCGAGATATGCAAGCTTTCTCATTGAGTCCTCTGGGAGACGATAATCTACAACTGCAAAATGTTTCATATTATAATAATTAACCTTTTATTTTTAGCCCCTTATATTTACTTTTTGTATAAGTCTTTTCAAAAGATAGCTAAGTTTTAACAGGGGCAATTATTTTTTTATAAATCAAGTTTAAATTTTGACGAATCTATCTTATTTTGTTATGTTTATAGGAAGGAATAATCTTATTATTAGATTATTCTAAAAATAAAAGAAAGGAGGCTTTATATGAAACTTGAACTTACATCAGAAGAAAAGGCTGTCTTAGAAGAATTGCTCAATAGAGCTCATGCTGAATTACCAATAGAGATACATCACTGCAGCACATCGGATTTTAAAGATCATCTTAAAGGAAAGCAAAAGATAGTAGAGTCTTTGATTCAAAAGTTGAAAAATTAAGACAAGTTAATTTGAATAAAAATATAGTTATTATTTTTATGTGCTGTGGGCTTTTGCTCCTGTCTTGCAAAAGCAAGGATATATTTATAGCACCAAAGGATGAAGAAAGGGATAGACTCCTGGTTGATGCTATCATAAGCCAGGAGGACTATTCCATAAAGACAAGGGATGAGGCAATAAGCTTTTATAAGGCAAAGGGAGTATCTCTTTACTTTGAAGGAAATGATAGACTTCGTAGCTTTGACAGCTCAAGGCCCTGTGGTCTTATTGATGGTGATCTCAAATTTTTAAGGTTTTTTCCAGAAGTGAGTGGAGTTCATCTTTCTGATAGGGAAATAACAGATAGTGTCTTTTATTTTTTGAAGGATCTAAAAAATATCTCAGCAATAAGCCTTTATAATACAAAGGTCACGGGAGAAGGTTTTAGATTTCTTCTTGATAAAAATAAACTCATCATTTTTGATTTTAATGGATCTCCTATAGATGATAATGGGCTTAAATATCTTTCTTTGATTAATTATTCAGACAAGGTATTAATCTTAAATCTTAGTGGCTCAAAGATAACAGATAATGGCATGGAGTACATTTCCAGAATAAATTTTGGCAAAGGAAGAATTAACCTCAGCAAAACATCTGTATCTGATAGGGGAATCCGTTTCCTTGAGAAATTTAAAGAGCTAACAGAAATAAATCTTTTATACACAAATGTATCTCAGCAGGGGGCTATGTGGCTTAAGTCTAAATTTCCTGATGCAGACGTTCAATGGGGAAAGCCTCGTTGAATGGGATCAGAGGGATTTTACTCTTGTGGAAGGATAGTGTGTAATAGGGACAGGACATCCTCAACGACATAGGGCTTTGCCAGTATACCACAAAAGCCATACTCTTTGTAGTGAGCCATAACTGGATTATCTGAATATCCGCTGCTTACAATAGCTTTGACTTCTGGATTGATCTTTAATAATTCATCTAAGGTCTCTTTGCCTCCCATGCCGCCATAAATTGTAAGGTCAAGAATTAGAAGGTCAAAGGGCTTTCCTGCCTCAAGTCTTTCTTTATAAATCTTTATAGCCTCTTCTCCATTTTTTACCTGAGTGACCTCATAGTTGTTATGTATAAGAATTCTGTAGAGAATATCTAAAATAAAATCTTCATCATCCATAATGAGTATTGAGGCTTGCTTTGAAAGAGGTGCTATATTGTTAGTTTTTTGCATGCCTTTGGGCTTATCCTTTGCTGTTTTAAGATATATGGTGAAAGTTGTTCCTTTGTTTAGGATTGAGTCAACCAATATATATCCTTTGTGCTTTTTTATGATAGAGTAGGTGCTTGTAAGTCCAAATCCTGTTCCTCTGGGCTTTGTAGTAAAGAAAGGATCGAATATCTTTGCAAGATCTTTTTGAGGTATACCACAACCTGTATCTTTTATTGTAATGGAAACAAATTCTTCATTGCGATTTGGTATCTCTGGAGGAAGAGTCTTTGCGTTCTTTGCCTCGATAAAAATATTCCCCCCTTGAGGCATGGCCTGCATCGCATTTATAAGGAGGTTATTTATAGCCTGGCTTATTTGATTGGGATCAATTAAAACTGGCATAATATCTGGAGCTATTTTTATTTCTGTCTTTATGAATTTATCTTTCAGTATAAAATTTACAGATTCACGAATTATATCTTCAATATTGTAAGGCTCTATAACTGGATTTCCCCCCTTTGCAAAGGTCAAGAGCTGACGGGTCAAATCAGTAGCTCTGCTAACAGCCTTTTCAATCTGCTTAAGATAATCTTTTACCGTGGAAGGCAGCTCACTTGAGTTCCTCGCCAGAGAGACGTTTCCAGAGATTCCTGTAAGAAGATTATTAAAATCATGAGCAATGCCTCCTGCAAGTATCCCTATTGATTCCAACTTGCTTATCTTTATGAGCTCATTGTCTATGCGGCTTTTTATTGTTACATCTCTCATGGCTATGACAAAGCCAGCTGGCTCATTATTTATTTTTATAAGAGCACTATTGAGCTCTATTACTTTTTCGTTGCCGTTTTTATCTGTTATCCTGAAGGGAATTCCTATGTTGTAAAAGTCGTAAGAGTCATTAAATTTTACCAGGGTATCAAAGAATAGCTCTCTTTCATCAGCATCAGTTATCTGTATAATATCTTTCAAGTGCATTTGATAAGCCTCTGTGGACTTAAATCCAGTAATCTCCTCTGCTGCTCTGTTTAGAAAGAGTATTTCGCCAGCTGTATTACAGGATATTACACCATCGCCAATTGATATGAGTGTTGCTGAGAGGAATTCCTTTTCTTTTTGTAGCTCCTCATTTGCCTTAAAAAGGCTATTTCTGGCATCAGTAACTTCCCTGTTCAGGTTTTCCAGTTGCCTGAGTTGATTTTGGATTGCACTGAACTGCTCTTTGATTGTATTGTAGGCCTTTTTTATGTCCGATATATCAGATATTATCATCAAAAACCCATTATGGATAGTTGATGATATCATAGAGAGAGATATAAGCACAGGGATGGTTTCTCCATTTTTCTTTGTAAAGGTATGCTCAAATTTTGTAGTCTTTTCATTTTTAGATTTAAGCTCCTCTATAATTTTTGATATATCTGGATCGACACTGTAAGGGAAAAAATCCTTGAGATTTTTTTTATAGAATTCCTCTTCACTGTAAGCTGACATTTTAATCATGTTTTTATTTGCATATGCAGGAGTTTCATCTATAAAGAATACAATTGCATCATGAGCAGTTTCAAAAAAGAGCCTGTATCTTTCCTCTGATTCTCGAAGGGTCATTAAAAATTGTTGGTTTTGTTTTTGTAAGTAGTTGATTTTGCTTGCAACAGCAATTGAGATAAATACAATACCACTTGTAAGATTTACCTGAAAACTCCAAGCAGAAATAAAGCTCTCGTGGATGAATCCATAACTTCGCAGTGCAAGGAGTAAAGCCCCCAATGTAAATAGTGACCATGAAAAGAGGTAATAAAGAGCAAGCCGTTTGGTTTTAAAGATCATTGGTATTGCAGTAAAGACTGTTAAAATTATTGCCCCTGAGATTGTGAATATAACTGAGAGCTGTGTTGCAATGGTATAAGGAAGAGAGAAGATAACAAATGCAGCGGCAGCAGAGATGATGCTGAATATAATCAGCAATTTATCTATTGTTGGGATATATAATTTTGTATTAAAAAAATTTCTGGTAAATAAACTTAAAGATGTAATGGCTATAAAGATAAAGAAGGGATGACTGTAGTTTGCCCAGAAGGGAGAATCACCCCAGAGGTATTTTCTTGCCATGCCGCTGTGTATGAATACAAACATAAGAGTTGAACCTATGAGTGTGAAAAGCCAGAAATATAATTTATCCTTTGTGGAAATAAAAATAAATAGGCTATAAATCAAAAGGGCAATCATAATGCCATTAAAGAGCCAGAATACCGTTATTGTATTAAAAAGATGCTGGTTAAAAGATGCGTCATCCCATGCAGAAAATTTTGCTATAAGAGAGCCTTCACTTTTAATTTTTATAAATATAGTGGATGTGCCAGGGTTTGTTCTTATTCGAGTGATGAAGTGGAAATAGCCATAGGGCATTGAGCTAAAGGGGAGCCTATCCCCTGCATGAATTATATGGTAGCCAAATTCAGCAGGTATATATATGCTTATATAGTCAAGCAAAGGATATTCTGATTTGAAGATCCAATCTTTTTTTTCTTTTAGTGGATTTATAACCGTAAGTCTGAACCAGAAAGTCGAATTGGAGTATCCCATGTTGACATTTCCTTTTTTAAGGTGGGAGAAATAACTCTCTGGCATCTTTGCTATCTCTTCCAGAGTTTTTTTACCCTCTGGATCCTCAAAGACAAGTAAAGATTCTGCAAGGGGAATCCCTTCCATTTTAGCATTAAGAGTCAGTGAAGCAAAGGCGGTTTTTATTGGTAGTTGAATTAGACTTATAACTACAAGCGCTCGAATTATATTTTTATATGTTTTTCTTTTCATTGCTGAAATATTTGCCAAATTTTTTAGAGATTTTATATTGACACAACCTACTCTTACATAAAAGATACATAGACTTGAGGTTAATTTTCCACTAAATTTTTTTGGTTGCGCAATTTTTTTTGATTTTATAGATTTATTTAAAGAGGCGTCATGGCAAAGAAAAGTGCTAAGGCAACAGCAAAAACAAAAAAAAGATCCGAAACAACAAAAAATTCAAGGGACAATACCCCATTTTTTGTTTTTACAATACTTGTGCTTTTAACTATAATAGTTTTACTTATAAATAGATTTTACGACGGAAAAAAATCTGGAAATTTTTTCAATTTTGATTTTAATAAAGAAACCTTCACAAAAGAGTCTAAGAAAAATAATGACAGATCTCCTGAAAAATTAGGGGGAGAAAAAAATACTGCAAACAATACCTTATCAGAAACAGAGAAAGCAGAGAAAAATTCTTTAGAGGATATGAAAAAGGATAAAGAAGATTTAAAGGAGCAGGGCAAAGATAAAAAGATAGAAAAAGAGGTTAAGGTATATTTTCTGAAGTTAGATGAAAAGACGGAAAAGATATATCTTGCCAGTGTAACTCGAAAGGTTAATGGCCTTGATATCTTATCAGCTACTTTGGACAGTCTCATTAAAGGACCAAGCAATTTTGAAAAGAATAAAGGTTATATCTCTGCTGTGCCTGAAAATCTTAAGATCAGAAGTGTGACTATTAAAAATGGCATTGCAGAGATAGATTTTGATAAAACTATTGAAGAAAATGCTGCAGGAGATATATTAATAAAGAGAATTCAGCAAATAGTATATACAGCCACTCAATTTGAAAATATTCATTCGGTTTTAATAAAGATTAATGGACAGAGCAGAAAAACCCTTGGAGCAGATGGATTTTCAATAGGTGGCCCCTTAAGGAGATAACTTATGGAACAGTTGCTTGAGATTGAATTGAAATGTTATTGTGACGTTGCACCTGATATTATTGAGGAGCGTATTAAGTCTATTGGTGCAGAATTTGTAGAAACAAGACAGGAACATGATATATACTTCAATCACCCATCCCGTGATTTTAAGTCAACAGACGAGGCTTTGCGCCTTAGAAAAATTGGTGATAGATACAGAATCACTTACAAAGGCCCAAAGATAAGCGATGTAACAAAGGCAAGAGTTGAGCAGGAGACATCAGTGGGGAATTTTGACACAATGAAGAATATATTGCTCAGCCTTGGTTTTGTGGAAAGTGGCGTTGTTATAAAACTTAGAAAGATCTTTTCCGCAGGGGATACAGAGATTTCCATAGACATGGTAGATGGCCTTGGGCTTTTTGTGGAGATAGAAAAGGTTGGAGTGCTTAAAGAGCATATAGAAAAAGAAATTCTTGATATAGCACAAAAGCTTGGATTGTCCCGTTTTGAGAGGAAATCTTATCTTGAATTAAAATATTTTTCATGAGTCTAAACCCCATGCCGCAACCAGAGGCTGGGGATGGGGTTTAGACTCACTTTTAAATTGATTTTATCGCAAGCTCCATGAAGCCTTTTTAATGTTTTCTATTACCTTGTTTTGTAATGCCTCAATTTCTGAAGGCTCAAGCGTTTTCTCTCTGTCTGCAAATATTATCCTAAAAGAAACGGATTTTTTGTCCTCTGGAATTTGAGATCCCTGATAAACTGAAATAACAGAGACATCCCTGATTCTTGAAGGGTCGCTTTTTTTGATAACATTTAGAATATCTTCGCTATAAACGTATTTGTCTGCCACAACAGAAATTTCAAACTGCACCTCAGGGAATTTTGGTAATTCAGTAAATTTAATAGCTTTTTTCTCTGCATCAAAGATTGCATTGAGATCTAAATCAAAGACAGCAGCTTTTCCTGTGATCTCAAAGGCTTTTATTGTCTCCGGATGAAGTTCAAATACAAGTCCAGCCTCTTTCCCTTCGATGAAGACTTTCATTGATCTATTAGGGTGAGCATAAGGAGGTAGTTCTTTTGTTTCAGGTGTAAGAGTATAATTTTTAACCCTCAGTTTATCAAGCAATCCTCTAACAATTGTTTTAGCCTCAAAAAATAGAGGCTCTGGCGGGCGCTTCATAAAAACAGTTCCTGTTACACGGAAATTCTCCTTTGCAAGTTCAGGAGACTTTCTGTCTTCTTTGAGATAAACTCTGCCTAACTCATAAATATCAAAACTCTCCTGAAATCTTTGATTATATTGTATAAATTGAATTACATTGGTAATCATTGTGCGTCGTAATCGATCATGATCCCTTGAAAGAGGATTTTTAAGGCGCAGTTCTTTGTTATCATTGATTTTTAATCTGTTTAAAATATCCTCACCTGTGAAGGAATAGCCAGAAACCTCTGTTAGACCAAAGGCATTGGAAAGTATATTTTTCACCTCGCGCTCAAAGTATCTGAAATCATTTGATATTGGAGGAATACATGGGATCATAGGTGGTACTGCCGGGATATTGCTATATCCAAAAACGCGTCCTACTTCTTCAACAATGTCATCCTTCATTGATATATCTTTTGTGGCTCTAAAGTGAGGTACTTCTACAGAAAGATTTCCATTGTTATTGTTGACTCCAAAGCTTAGGGATGTAAGAGTCTTTACAATCTCCTCATCTTTGAGAGAGACCCCTATTTTTTTACGAATATAATCTGTTGAGAGATCTACAATTATTTTCTTAGGCTTTACTGGATAATCATCAACTATCTCTGTTACTGCTTCTGCCTCTGGTATTATCTCAGTTATTAACTCAAAACAGCGGATGATTGCATCTGCAGCAATCTCTGGGGAGAGAGATTTTTCAAATCTCATTGCAGCCTCTGTCCTTGAGTCAAAGCGTTGAGCTGTTTTGCGGATATTAACAGGATTAAAGGTAGCAGCCTCAAGAACTATCTCTGTTGTGTTTTCATCAATATCACTGTTGCCTCCACCCATAACTCCAGCCAGAGCAATTGGGCCTTCTGCATCAGCTATCACTATATCTTCAGATGTTAAGTTGTGTTCTCTGCCATCAAGGGTCACAATTTTTTCATTATCAGATGCCAGTCTTACAAAAATTGTATTACCTCTGAGCTTTTTTCGGTCAAAGGCGTGCATGGGCTCTCCAATCTCTGCCATGACATAGTTGGTTATGTCCACTATATTGTTAATTGGTCTCATGCCAATTGCACTAACTCTTGCCTTGAGCCACTCTGGAGATTCAGCAATCTTGATGTTTCGCACAACAAGTCCACAGTAGCGAGAGGCAACCTCAGGATTTAAAATTTTAACTGCAAGGTTATCTAAATTTTTAAATTTTTCTTTAATTTTATAATTAACAGGATTTTTCATCTCCCTTCCAAAGAGGGTGGATATTTCCCTTGCAAATCCAATGTGCCCCCAGAGATCCGGCCTGTGTGTTATTGACTTGTTATCAATAGTGAGCCTCACATCAACCCAGTTGTTATATATTTCACTTAGAGGAACTCCTATCTGTGTATCAGGAGGAAAAATCAAGATACCGCTATGATCATCGGAAAGTCCAAGTTCTTTAAGTGAGCAGAGCATGCCATTGGACTCAACACCGCGGATCTTTGTTTTTTTAATTTCAAAGTCATCACTAAACTTTGTTCCTATTGTTGCAAGAGCAACGATGTCTCCTTCTTTATGATTTTTAGCACCACAAACAACCTGAAGTGTTTCTTTGCCAGTATAGACCTCACAAAGGGTGAGTTTATCTGCATCAGGATGAGGCTTCACTTTTGTTAGCTTGGCAGTATAAATAGTTTTAAAGTGAGAATTTATGTATTCAATGCCTTCTATCTCTGCCGTTGACATTGTGAGTCTTTCTGCTATTTGTTCAGGAGTTATACCTTTTATATCAACAAGGTTTTCAATAATTTTAAGTGATATCCACATGAAGTTACCTCTTTTTATCTATGGTTCAAAATCAAAATTGCTGCACAAATCTTATATCACCGCTCATAAAGTGGCGAATATCATTTATCCCAGCCTGCATCATTATGAGTCTGTTAAGTCCCATGCCAAAGGCAAAGCCAGACCATATCTCTGGATCAATGTTTCCTGCTTTTAAAACATTTGGATGAACAAGGCCGCAACCTAAGAATTCAATCCATCCAGAATTTTTACATACACGGCAGCCCTCTCCACCGCATATAAGGCAACCAAAGTCCAGTTCAAATCCAGGCTCAACAAAGGGAAAGTATCCAGGTCTAAGCCTTACTTTTACCTCCCGTTTAAAAACTCCGCTTAAAACCTCCTTCATGACATAAATCAGATGGGCAACTGAAATGTCCTTATCTACCATCATGCCTTCAACCTGGTAGAAGGTATGTTCGTGAGAGGCATCTGTGGCTTCATATCTAAAGACTCTTCCAGGGGCCATAATTCTAAAGGGAGGGGTTAATTTTTCCATGCCCCGTATTTGTATCGCAGAGGTATGTGTTCTCAGTAAATTCCCATCTTCTGTCCAGAAGGTATCCTGCATGTCCCGAGCAGGGTGGTGTTTGGGGATATTAAGAGCTTCAAAGTTATAGTATTCAGATTCAGCCTCAGGTCCATCTAATATGATGAATCCCATTGAGGTGAGTATATTTTCAATCTCGTATTGAGTTTTTGAAATTGGATGAATAAATCCAGGCTTTCTTTCTCTAAGGGAAAGTGGCGGGTTTAAGGTCACATCAATCCATTCTGATTTTATTATTTCGTCAAAGAGAGAGGATTCAATGTCTGCAAGTCTTTTTTCTATAGCATTTTCAATTTCCTCTTTGATTTCATTTGCCAGCTTTCCAATGGCAGTTTTTTCCTCTGGAGAAAGATTAGCTAAGGAACGAAGAATTCCTGTAAGCAGACCCTTTCTGCCTAGGACTTTAATTCTTATCTCTTCAATTTCTTCTGTTTTTTTAGATTTTTCTATAGAGCTGAGTGCTTCCTGTCTGATAGCATTGAGTTGTTGTTCCATCTGACAATCCTTATTTAAGTTTTAAAATATATTTTTAATTAACTAACTTGCCATTTTAAAGTTATTTAGATTTTTAATAGGTTTTTACAGCATATAAAAGTCAAGAAAAAATAAGGGAAAGAGTTGAAATTCAACTGAGGAGTGTCCTGGGAACTGAAATATAATTGACACAAATATGCAAATTATATAATATTTTAACATGGAGACTATAGAAAATAAGCAGAATGACCTTGAAAAACAGCTTGATAACCTCTCAAAGCTTGTTGAAATCAATGGCATAATAAATTCAACCCTTAATATAAATAAGCTACTTTCCATAATAATGGAAATGATAAAAAATATCATGAATACAGAGGCCAGCTCTTTGCTTCTTTATGATGAGGATATGGAAGAGCTTGTTTTTAAGGTTGCCCTTGGAGAGGCAGGGGATGAACTTTCAGAAAAATATAGAGTAAAGCTTGGTCAGGGAATAGCAGGGTGGGTTGCTTTCCACAAGGAGGACACAATAGTCAATGATGTTTACAGTGATGAGAGATTTGACCCAATGTATGATAAAAGCACAGGATTTAGAACGCGTTCTATTCTTTGTTCTCCCTTACTTTTTAAAGGAAAGCTTCTTGGAGTTATTCAGGCTATAAATCCCATAGGCAGAGCAGGTTTTGATGAAGAAGATTTAAATATTTTTAGAATATTTTCAAATCAGGCAGCTCTGGCTGTGCAAAATGCCATATTTTTCCAGAGAGCAATTGAGGAAGAGAGACTAACTGGTGAGATCAATGCTGCAAAGGATATACATTCAGATCTTGCTTCTCCAATAAATTGCATTGAAGAAAACATATCTGTTGCTGCAGTTTCCGCCTCAGCAAGGGAAGTGGGAGGTTCTTTTCATTATTTCAAAAAAAATAGAGAGGATTTTTTTAATCTCGTTCTTTTAAATTTAAATAGTAAAGGTATACCTGGGGCTATGAAAGCTGCTATAATTTCAGGTATAATAAAGACTCTTTTTGAATTAGAAATTTCACAACCAGAAGATGTGCTCTCTAAGATTAAGGCTCTTTGTTATGATGAGTTTGATGGAAAAAATGAACCGTCAATTTTTGTAGCGGCTGTTGATACTTTTAAAAGAATCTTTTCTTTTGTAAATTATGGTGGTTGCTATCCACTATTACTCAGGAATGGAGTTGTCTATTATCTGCGTTTTTCACAAAAAGCTACACAAATAAAGACAAGAAGAATTTCGCTGCAATCAGGGGACATATATATTGTTTTTTCAAGTGCTTTTGGAGAGATTAAAAATCCTGATGGGAAGAGGCTTAATGTTAATATAATAGCCAATTATCTTAAAAAATTTCATGGCGTGGAAAGTCCCTCTGATATCATCAATAACCTCATGAATTTTATAGAAGATTTTTCTGGAAGTAGAGAAATGCAAAAAGATCTTTCGATTTTAGTGTTTAAAGTATAAGGTCAATTAAATGAGCCAATTTGTTTCTGTTATATTTTGTAGAAGATGTGGATCCCGCTTTGTCGAAATAAATGAGTGGAAAGATGATGTTGCAGTTATCAACTGTAGAAGTTGTGGCAACAAAACAGAGCTTAAGGGTTTTACCCTTGGGAGATGTTCTGTGACCAAAAAGGAACTTGAGATCGCTCGCAACACCTCTGCCCGTTTAAATGATTTTGAAAAGTAGGGCAGAGGTGAAGAGAACAATTTTATTTCTTTTTAAAAATTTTTGTAAATATTACATTTAAAAAGAAGAGGCTTAAACGTAAAAGTCTTAAATATCTCCATGGCCTTGTAACAATTCTATAAAACCAGTCAAGTCCGTTTTCCATAAAATAATCTGGCGCTTTTTTAATTGTTCCAGAGATGGTATCAAAGCTGCCGCCAACGCTAATCAAAACTGCATTTTTGAATTCATGTCTGATGGAGTTTATCCATTTGTCTTCCTTTGGAAATCCAAGGCCTACAAGAATTATATTAGCCTCAGATTTTCGGATTGCCTCAATAACAGCTCTTTCCCTTTCTTTGTCGAAATAACCCCCATGCCTGCCAACAATTCGTATGTCAGGGAAGGATTTTTTTATATTTGAAAAGGCCATTTCAACAATTTCTGGTTTGCCACCAACAAGGAATATGCTATATTCTTTTATCTCAGCAAGCCTGATGAGTTCCATAATAAAACTCAATAGCCCAATTCTCTCCTTAAGAGGTTTGCCAAGCATTTTTGCAGCCCATGGTATGCCAGCACCTGAGGCAAGCTTTAAGTCTGCTCTGTCGCATATGAGGCGAAGGTCGCTATTGGAGCGAATCTTGCTAATCTTATAGGGGTTTAAAGCCATAACATGGTGCACCCCTTTTTCTTCAATCATCTTCATGACCTTAAAAACAGCCTGCTGCCTTGAAAGATTATCAACTCCAATGCCCATTATATTTACTTTTGATGCATCATCAAGGCTTAGTTGATTATATTCAAGAATAATATCCCTCTCTTCTTTATATGAAGTGTAAAAGTGAGAATCGTCACCCATTGGCAACCTCCTTTTAATATTCACGTTTCATAGCACAGAACTCTCCACACATGGAGCACTGATCCTCATGGCATGAGGGAATTTGCTCTCTATATGATTGTGCCTTGTTTTTATCAATTGCGTTGTTATACATCTCTTTCCAGTTTCGATCTTTTCTTGCCTGAGACATTCTGTCGTCCCATGATCTTGCTCTTTGACCTAATTTAACTATGTCTGCAGCGTGAGCAGCAATTTTTGAGGCTATTACACCATTTCGCACATCATCAACATCTGGCAATCTCAAATGTTCAGCAGGAGTTACATAGCATAGAAAATCAGCACCTGCGGCAGCAGCAATTGCTCCTCCAATTGCACCTGTTATATGGTCATATCCAGGGGCAATATCTGTAACAAGAGGTCCAAGGACATAGTATGGAGCTCCATCGCACAGTTTCTTTTCGAGGCGTATATTATCCTCTATCATATTAAGAGGCATATGTCCAGGACCCTCTATTATGACCTGAACATTTTTTTCTCTTGCCCTTTGAGCAAGTTCACCAAGTATTATCATCTCATGGATCTGGCCTCTATCATTGGCATCGTGGACAGAGCCAGGTCTTAGCCCATCACCAAGACTTATTACAACATTATATTCGGCAAGTATGTCCAGAATTTCATCATAGTATTCATAAAGGGGGTTCTCTTTCTGGTTTATTTTTATCCATTCAGCAAGTATGGAACCACCTCTGCTTGTAATGCCGGTTATTCTCTTTTGTGAGTGAAGAGATGTTACTGATGCCTTTGTAACACCGGAGTGTATTGTCATAAAGTCAACACCTTCTTCAGCTTGTTCCTTAACTATTGCAAGGAAGTCTTTTATGGTAAAATCGCTCAAAGGGCGTTTTTCTTTTGCCATCCTCACTGCAGCCTCATAAATTGGGACAGTCCCAAGAGGAAGGGAACTCTTCTCCAGAATAGTTTTTCTTATATAAGAGAGATCTCCTCCTGTGCTTAAATCCATGATGGCATCTGCACCTGATTCCTCTGCTGCCTTTAGTTTGGCAATTTCTGTTTCAATATCAAAAAAATCTGGCGAAGTCCCTATGTTTGCATTTACCTTGGTGCTAAGATCTTTCCCTACACCTACAGGATTTATTTTTCTATTTTTATTTTTAAGAATTGTTATTTTCCCCTCTACAAAATCTTTAAGTAAGGCTGTTACAGGAATAGATTCCCTTGAAGATACATATTTCAGTTCTTCTGAGATTACGCCTTTTTTTGCCTGTGAAAAAATATTCATACACTTTCACCTGTTAAAATTTAGAATAAAGATTATTTTTGCCATAAGGCCAATAGTGTCAATAATAATTCTGAAAGAATATTTATCCCTCATGGAATTATTTGCTTGAATTTAACTGACCAGTATGGTATTCTTATTTTATGTTATTTTAAATAAGTCGATTATTACTTAAAGATATAAAAATTTTGGGCAAGGTTAAATATGAAAGTCAAGCTCTGGGGAGTAAGAGGTTCTATCCCAACACCTCTGACAAGTGCTGCAATTGAGTCGAAAATTATTCAGGCATTATCTCTTGCAAAGCCAGGAGATATTTCTTCTGAGGAATCAGTGCGCTCTTTTGTCTCGGAATTGCCTATATTTATTCGAGGGACCTACGGTGGTAATACAACCTGTATAGAGGTTGAAACAACGGCAGGTGATCTCTTTATAATAGACTGTGGTTCTGGAATTATAAATCTTGGTAAAGAATTGATGAAAAGGGAGTTTGGAAGAGGTCATGGCGTTGCAAGTATTTTTCTTTCTCATACGCACTGGGATCATATACAGGGGATTCCATTTTTTGCTCCACTGTATGTAGCTGGTAATAGATTTAACTTTTATTCACCAATTCCAGATCTTGAGGATAGAATTCTTTATCAGCAAAAAAATACCCACTTCCCTGTGAGCTTTGAGAGGATGCCTGCAACAAAGCGTTTTTTTCAGATTGGGACAGATGAATACTCATATATAAATGATGTAAAGTTATATACAAAACTTATGCCCCATCCTGGTAATGCCTATGGTATAAGAATTGAAGACGGAGACAGTATCTTTGTTTATACAAGTGATTGTGAGTTTACTATAAATGAAATTGAGGATATTCAAAACTATGAGCAATTTTTTGCAGATGCAGATCTGCTCCTTTTTGATTCTCAGTATACCTTTCAGGAGTCTGTAATAGAAAAGATCTCATGGGGACATTCTTCATCCTCTATTGCTATTGATATAGCTTCAAAGTTTAATGTAAAAAAATTAATTCTTTTTCATCATGAACCAAATTATGATGATGAAAAGTTAAGTGGACTTCTTGCAAATGCAAAGACTTATACATCTGTAAATAAGAAGGTCTCCGATGACCTTACTATAGATATGGCAGAGGAAGGAAAAGTCTATGAGTTTTAAGATGACTTTTCCATTCTTTCAATAGCTGCAGTTTTACCAAGGACTATCAAAATATTTCCTTCCTGTATAACCTCATCGGCAGATGGTGCAATAACAGTTGTTTGAGGCGTATCCTCTGTTACAAGATCATCAGCTATACTTTTTATGCCAAGGATCTGGCATCTAAAGCGAGCACCAATATTAAGCTCTCTAAGACTTTTACCTATAAAGCTTTCAGGAGGTGCTACTTCTACTATTGCATATTCCTCAGAGAGTGGAAGGTAGTCAACGGCATTTCTCATTGATATAGCTTTGCCAATGCGTATAGCCATTTCCTTTTCTGGAAAAATTACAGTATCCACGCCCAATTGTTTTAAGATTTTTTCGTGGTCTTCAGATATTGCCCTTGCTATAATTTTTTTTACTTTAGCTTCTTTAAGATAGAGAGAGATTAAAATGCTGGATACCATTTCCTGACCTATACTTAATATGACAGCATCGTATTCATTAAGCCCAAGGGAGTCAAGAATAGCTTTGTTGGCGGGGTTGCCAGTTATTGCATAGGTCAAAAAATCCTTAGCCTTATCAACTGTGTTTTTATCTATATCAATCCCCAGAACCTCACAGTTGTTTTCTACAAGGCTTCTGGCTATGTTCATACCAAAGTTACCAAGACCTATTACTGCAAATTTTTTCATAATTCATCATCCTATCATTATATTTTCATTTGCAATTTCAATATCAGAATCTTTTTTGTTTATTGTTATTGCTGTTATTATTGCAAAGGGACCAACTCTGCCAACTAACATAACTACAGAGAGAATTACTTTGCTCGCATCAGAAAAATGAGGTGTAATTCCTGTGGAAAGGCCAACAGTTCCAAAGGCAGATATGACCTCAAACATGACCTGCAAAAAGGAATTGTCAAAATCAAAGGAGTGTATTGTTAGCAATAGTATTGTGTTGCCATAGATAAAGATAAAGGCAAGTATCACCAGAGTCATGCTCTTATTGATAATATCTTCACTTACAGCTCTGTCCCAGAATATTACCTGTTTTTTACCTTTGAATTTTGAAATAACCAGACCAGCTATTACGCTAAAGGTCGTTGTTTTAATTCCTCCTGCAATTGAACCAGGAGAGCCTCCAATAAACATTAAAAGCATCATGATAGCAAGAGTGCTTTGTCTTAGAGAACCAATATCAACTGTATTGAAGCCAGCTGTTCTGCATGTAATTGACTGGAAGAGCGAATTTGTGATTTTATCAACAAAGGGGATTCCAGAGATTATGTGATTATATTCAAGTCCAAAGAAGAGAATGGCTCCACCGAAAATTAAAATTACAGTTGATGTAATGACGATTTTAGTGTGAAGAGAAAATTCTCTGAATATTTTTTGATTTTTTTTAAATTTTATATTTGTAAGCTCTGTAAGTACTATAAAGCCAATGCCTCCCAGGACAATATCCATTGCTATAGATAAAACAACTATTGAATTGTGTTGATATTTTACAAGGTTGTCGCTAAAAATTGAAAAGCCAGCATTGCAAAAGGCAGATATGGAATGAAACAAAGATAGCCATATAGCCTCTGCGAGATTAAAATCTTTGATGAATTGGGAAAATAGTATAGATGCAAAAAGGAGCTCAATTGAAATAGTGTATAACAATATCTTTTTTAAAATTTGCTTTGGAGGTATTATTGCTACTTCGTTGTATATTTCGCTGAAGGCAAAGCGCCATTTTATTGAGAAATTCCCACCCATCATTGAAAAAATTCCTATACTAAAGGTCATAATACCAAGACCACCAAATTGTATCAAAAGCAGTATAATAATTTGACCAATAAATGTAAAGTCTTTGCCCGTATCGAGGACAATAAGTCCTGTAACACATGTTGCAGATGTTGAGGTAAAGATTGCATCGACAAAGGATATTCCTTTTGTTGTGGCAGAAGGAAGTTTGAGCAAAAGCGCACCAGTTAATATAAGTATAACAAAGCTTAATACAAATTGCTGTACCGGGGAGAGACTTGAGCGTAATTTTTTCACTCTGCCTTTCATATAAATTTCTCTGACATGGAAAGACTAATCACAACAGGCAGTCTTTTAGTCAACATAAAAATAAAATAATATTAAAATTTCATATTGATTATCCAGGTAACTTCGCATCCCTCGGGTATTTAAGTATCATGTCATATAAAATTTCAGCAAGGGATTTCATGTGTTTTAGTCTGCTTTCTATATTTATGCCAGGAAGTTTGTTGTAAGATACAGATATCCCTATCAGAGAGGCGTATATATATCTTGAAAGAGGCCGTGGATTATCGGTAAATTTTAGAAGTTTAAATATTCTGTCCATTCTCATTAATGACTCATTCATAACATGGACAAGGGCTTTGCTGGATTCAATGTTTAGATTGCCTTGGGACATCAAAATTGTCATCATTCTAAAGTAGGTATCATTTTCTGCTATAAAGTCTATATATATGTCAAGAACCTTCTTCAGGCTTTCCTCAGGTCTGGATTCGTCAAAGATTTTATCAAGGATCTCATTAAATTTAGATTGAGTTCTTACTACTGCAGCAATAAGTATTGCTTCCTGATTTGAGAAGAATCTATAAATTGAAGAGGTCGCCATTCCTGCTTCATCTGCGATTTCTCTCATTGTTGCCTTATCTACTGGTTTTGTGGCAAAAACTCTTTCAGCAGCATCCAATATGAGATTTCTTCTGGCTTCTTTTTCTCGGGTTTTTAGTGTCTTAAGAGTCAATTTTTCATCCATTAATAGCTTCCTTATGTTTAAAGTATTTACCAGATATATTATTTAACGAATGATTCTTTTATCAAAAGTAAATTAAAAATCAAGAAAAAAATGAAATTTGTTTCTTTTATAGTAATTATGTTCAGATTTTTTTCACTTTGTGGATGTTTTTGCTCTTTTAATACATCACAGCAATTTCTACCAGTTGGGGTGCTTATTAAAAATAAACCCTAAAGATTTCATTTTCTAAGGGGTAAGTATATTTACCCCTTAGAGCCCTTAATTTTTACGAAGAGAAAGTGGAGTTTCCTTTATCTTTATCTGTGTCAAAATATCCTTTTCTGTTTTTGCCCCATACATGTATTTTATGTATTCATCACTAAGACCAGATACCTCAAGGAGCCTTGCAAGGGATATGTCAAACTCATACATAGCATGGAGCCTTTCAATTTCTACTTTAGATAGATTTAGCCGTGCATCTACAACATCAATGGATGTTCCAAATCCAGAGGCAAAGGATGCTTCTCTAACCCTTAAGTATTCTCTTGCAAATTCTATAGCTTTTTCAAGGGCTTCAATTTGCTCCATATCCTTTAGCAATTCATTATAGGATTTTTCTACAAGAGTGTCTATGTCTTTATTTGCCTGAGCAATTGCCTCATCTACCTTTTTTTCAAGATTGCCTGCTGCCTGTAGGTTGTTATACCTGCTCATGCCATCAAAGAGTGTAAAGGTTGCGCCAACTCCCACATACCATTCAGGTGTGGTTTCACTTAAATTTTTATATACTAAATTTTTTGAACCAAAGGCAAAAATATCTGGAGAGTATCTTGCAAGCTCTTTCATATATGCCTGATGTGCTATTGTTTGATTAGCTCTTAGCTGTGCAAGCACAGGATTAAGCTCTGATGCTTTTTTCTTATAATAAGACATTTCGTGAATATCCGTAACAAGAAAAAGCTCAGAAACAGGTAAAATGTCTTTTTCCGATGAAAGAGTATTGCGTAAAGCTGCCATTGCTGTATCCTTATCCTTAAGGGCTTTTTTGTATTCCCTCAAAGCCTCAGAATAGGCGACCTCAGCATGAAGCCTTTCAGCGCTTGCAATCATTCCATTTTCTTCAAGTTTTTTTGCCTGATTAAGATGCTCAGCCATTCCATCTAAAACCTGTTTTCTCACTTCAACAATTTTAATTGCAAGGCGCAAGGCATAATATCTTGAAGCAAGCTCTGTAGTAAGAGCGTATTGAGTATAGCGCTCTTTTTCTGAGGATGCCACATATACTGCTTCAGCTGCCTTGTTTGCGGCAATTATCTTCCCTCCTGTAAAAAGAGGTTGTTTTACAGTGGCAGATACAGACCAGAAGTTTTGTTCCTGAATTGTTTCTATAAAATTGCTGCGTGCAAGGGCAGGATTGCTATCTGCATTTTGAATAAATCCATTTTTGAGGTTATTGTAATATGGGGTCATGGAGCTATTGGCAGTAACTACTCCTTTTGCATAGGCTTCTGCGCTGAGATTGATCATGGCATCCCTTAAGGGGTTAAAATCCATTGTAATTGGTTCGTTTATGTGTGTATAAGAAAAATTTATATCTATCTTAGGAAAGTAAAGTCCCATGGCAGCCTTTCTATCATAATTGGCTTTTTCTCTTTCGTATCTAACAGATTTAAGTAGGCTGTTTGTCTCAAGCATTTGTTTTAAAGCAGAGTTAAAATCCATGGAGTATTCTTCCTCTGCCATAAGAAGAGTTGGAATAAAGATTAATAGTAATGATATAGCAATTGTGTTTTTTATTTTCATAGAGGACCTTCCATATATTTTGTTGATTTTTTTATGATTGTTTTCATAGCATAAGTAGCTATCAGAAAATAGATGAAAGTAAGAATCCATAGAGAAATCCACTGAAATGAAACATCCTGTAGATTTCCTCCCAGTATAGCTATTTTCATAAAGCCGTCTATTCCGAATGTTGATGGAAGTAACATCGATAGCCATTGAAGCCACTTTGGCATGGCAATTACAGGCCAGCTGAAGCCGCTTACCAGTATAAAAGGTATTGATGTGCATAAAAGTAAAAGCATCGCCATTTCTCTTGTCCTAAATATTGTAGACAGAGATATACCAAGAAAAATTACAGATAGAAGAAATGGCGTGATAAAAACCATAAGAGTAAAAATCCCTGATTTCATAGGCAGCCCATGGAATCTGAATATTATACCAAAGAGATAAATGGAATGTAAAAGATATAGAGACATATAGGCGCCAGCCTTACCAAAAAGAAGAGAGATAACACCTCCCTTTGTATTTATCATTGGGGCATAGTAGTGATATTTTTGCTTTTCATAGGAAAGACCACCAAGGAAGCCTATTCCAATTAAAAGAGTCTGTTGCAATATTAGTATCAATATTGCTGGTATAAGATAATCTGTGTATGAGTTTGATGGGTTAAAAAGAGGTATTGATATAACAGGAACTGGATCCCTTGCCTCCATTGCAGCAGCCTGGGATAATCCCTTTGACTGCAATTTCTGGATCTGAATTCCTGCTGACATATAGGCAGCAACATATTTTACTCCTGTAAGAACCTGCTTGTATAAATAGAAATAGCTTGCATCACAATATACAGATACATTGGCACTTTGATTTCTGTATATGTCATTGCTGAAATTCTCTGGTATCACCAGTATTCCATTTATTTTATTTTGATAAAAATCTTTTTTTGCTTCATCAAGTGAGGTATGGTGCATAGCAACGCGAATATTTTCGCTGCCATCGCACATTCTGATAAACTGTCTGCTTAGAGATGATTTATCATTGTCAATAACTGCAATGGGAACCTCTCGAACTATTTCATGACCTTTATAAAAAGGAAGAGGGTAAAGTATTGGATAAACCAAAAATGCTGCAAAGAATAATGATAGAACTCCAATATCACTGAAGATATTTTTATATTCCAGATACCATGTATATGTCATGGCGTTGAGACCATTTTTTACCCATTGAATAAATTTATTACTATTTTCTAAAAAAAATTTTTTCATAAGCTCCCCCAATCTCCCCATAGGCTTTCATCTGTAAATAGCTGCCTGAATCTTGGCAGGAGAAAAAAGGGAAGGAGAAGAAACAGAGTGAGATAGAAGACAGACTTAAATGTAATATCCACAGGAGTGCCTCTTAGTGCCTGTTCAACAATTATGTTGAGATAATGAGTAAGAGGCAATAGCTTCCCCCAAAGTTGAGCAGGCCAATACATTGTAACCATGGGATAGGTAATCCCTGTAAATGTAAAGGCAGAGCTTGCATAAAAGGCTGCACTAAGAAGACTCTTGAGTATATTCCCACCGAGAGCTATATAGAAAAGTCCAACAGCCTGATAAGCTAATACAAAGATGATAGTTGATACAATGATAATATGAATATTACCCTGTAATGGGAATTTTAGATATTTAAACATCAGAGATAACATTAGCATACCCATAAGGGAAAATATGATTGTATATGGAAGGAGTTTTCCTGAAAGCACCTTGATTATATTTCCACCACCGTATTCCATAGCCTCGGCAATGGTTCCCTTTTTGATTTCTATTCCTATGGAGTAAATTGTGCATAGTATAATAAAAAACTGAAGCATTGTGGGGAGAATACCACTGAGGAGATAATACATATAATTTGTATATGGATTAAAAAGAACATGGGCATTGACTCTTATTGGCTCAACAACAGCCTCGGCCTGAGATTCTGACAGCTTGGATTTCAATAGATTATTATGTAGAATTTCGCCAGAAAATATACGGATTGTATTTGTTATATCTTTGTAAAGTGTTCCACCAACAAGCTGATTTTCATTGTTATAATAATGAATCACTTGAGAGGAAAGCCCTCTTAGTATATTTTTTTCAAATCCCTTTTGTATGTACACAAGGCCATAAATCTTTCCCTGAGTGATAAGCCTTTTCCCCTCTTCAAGGCTGGTTACATTTGCAGTAATTTTCACAGAGGCAACAGCATCAATCCTTCGAGTAAGCTCTCGTGAAAGATTGCTTTTGTCGGCATCGTATATACCTATGGGAATATCCCTTGGCACTCCGGCGCTAAACATACTGATAAAAAGGAAAAACATAAGAAGCGGCAAAACAATAGTCATAAGTATAAAAGAAGGCTCCCGTAAAATCCACCTGAATTCCCTTTCAAAGACAGAGAATAGCCCTTTGTTAATTTTACTTTCCATAGAAGTTTAACCTGCGTTATTTTTTTACAGCAGATTTTTGCTTTCGAACTTCATCCCAGTTCACTATGGCGCTCATGCCAGGTCGTAACCCTTCTACCTTTTCTGTAGGCGCGCCGCGAACCTCAAAGGTCTTCATGTCAAAATCGCCAGATGTCCTTGTGGCACGCCATGTTGCAAAATCTCCCTGAGCAGCAATGTAGTTTATTCTCAGTGTTATTTTTTTGTTATTAAGTGCAGGGATTTTTGCCTGAATCAAATCTCCCATTTTAATATCAGCAAGGAGGTCTTCTCTTAAGTTAAATGTCACCCATAAATCATTGAGATCAACCAAGGTCACCACAGGATAACCTGGGCTTGCAAGTTCACCTAACTTTAAAACAATGCTATAGACTTCGCTTTTTATAGGGGCATAGAGATTTGACTCACTTAGATAGCTTTCTATCTCAGAAACAGCACCTGAGGCCTGATCAAAGAGAGCCATAGCAGCTTCTCTATCTTCTCTCTGGGCTCCGGCTATTGCCATATCGTATGAGGCTTTGGCTGCTTCTTCCGTTGTGAGTGCAGACTTGTATTGAGCCTCTGCTTCATCTAATTTTTGTGCGGGCACAACTCCTTCAGCGTAAAGCTTTTTAACTCTTTCGAGAGTTTTGTAGGCTAACTCTGTGCCAGCCTTTGCCTTTAGCCAGAGGTTTTTTGCAGCTTCTATTTGTTCTTTACGTGCACTGTTGCTTGCCTTAGACTTTTGTGCAAGAGCTGCCTTTTGAGCAGCTTTGGCCTGTCTATATTTGGCTTCCAGTTCTGGGCTGTCCAATGCTACAAGAAGAGTTCCTTTTTCTACTTCCTGCCCTTCTTTTATATAAATTTCTTTAATCCTTCCAGCTATTTTTGATGCAACTTTTACCTGTGTAGCCTCTACTTCACCCTGAACAGTTAAAGGAGGGGGAACAATCATAAACCATCCTGATACGCTTAGCATTATGATTATTGAACTAACAATAACAGAGAGAGATAATATTTTCCTATTCTTCAGCGCAAGTGACATCTAATGACTCCTATTCATAAATTTTTAGCCAGAGGCTTTTTATTTATTTTAATTACTGCATTTTTACTAAATTTATGATGATATAGACATTTAAATAAAGAAAATGTTTCATACCAAAAGAAAATTGGTTTACCAATTGTCAATAAAAATACAATTTTTTCAAAAATATTCAATAAAAAGAGTGTTTTAGCTCTCAGGAAGGGAAGATGGAGATATTTTTAGGTGCTCTAATTTTTATGCAAAAATTCTATTTAATAGCCCATATTGTCCTTTGCAATTTTTGCAGCACCAAGAGCGGCATAAATCGATTGATTTTTTAATGCAATGATCTTAACATTTTCTTTTAATCCCTTCATTGCACGCTGCTGCACAATCTCTTTAGCCTTTGGTAGTAGAAGTTTTTCTGCAGCAGAAAGCCCGCCACCAATTATTACAGCTTTTGGATTTAATATGTTAATGAGATTTGCAATTCCTATCCCGAGGAAAGTGGCAGCTCTTTCAAAAGCCATGAGTGATAGAGGATCCCCTTTTATGGCTTCCTGAAATATTATTTTTGAATCAATCTGATTTTCTGCATAATGACTTAAGGTAGAGTCTTTTAAGAGTTTTTTTTGAGAGAGTACAAATTTTACAATTGCAGTTGCTGAGGAAAATAATTCAAAGCAGCCTCTGTTCCCGCATGGGCAGAGTTCCCCCTCTGGATCAAGGCTCATATGTCCAATTTCCATGGAACTTCCATTTTGCCCTGTAAAGAGCTTGCCATCAATAACAGCTCCACCACCTATCCCGGTGCCCAGTGTCACAGTGATGAAGTTTGTGTATTTTTTGCCTATTTTGCTCCACCATATTCCTGCACATGCAGCTGTTGCATCGTTTTCGAGAAAGACATCAATGCCAGTAATCTTTTTTAGCCTGCTACAAATGTTATAATTATTCCATGCAGGAATATTGGGGGAGGTGATAACTATTCCCTTTTTCCTGTTTATTGTTCCAGCAGCACCAATCCCTATTGCCTTAATTTCTGACTTTTGAGTCTTGCTTTCTGTGCAAAGGCTTTCAATGAGTATTCGAAGTGTAAGTTCAATCCCCTTGACAGAAGAAGGGGTGCGGTTATCAAGGAATTTTAGAATATTTCCATTTTCATCGGTTAAAAGGCTCTTAATATTAGTGCCGCCAATATCAAAACCAATAAACATCTTTTCCTCTTGTAAATTCTCTGAGTTTTTTGTAATTAGAGAGTTTTAGATCTCATAACTTCAGGATAGTAAAATATCTCTCTTTAGTATTTCAACAATAATTTATATTTCCAGTTGCCAATTTTTTGATAAAATTTGTATTGACAATATTTGACTAATCAAATAATTATTTGCTTAGTCAAATATTATTGTTTAGAGGCTCGCTATGAAACTTGAACGAATTGATAGGCTTACCCACCTTTCTCTCAAATCAGGTTTGTTTCCTTATCAGCTTGATGTATCTGTTTTTCTTGCAGATGGTCTTCTCATAGATGCAGGCTCTGGCAATACAGAGAAAAAAATTGCACAGTGGCTCAAAAATGAGAAGCTTTCTGGACTTGCCATAACTCATGTTCACGAGGATCATACAGGAGCAGCATGGTGGGTGCAAAGGCATTTTGCAGTTCCAGTTTATATTCACAAAAAGTCAATTGCAGAGGCAAATCTTCCAAGCGATGTTCCATTGTATAGAAGATTGGTTTGGGGAAACAGAAAGGCCTTTCATCCAGATCCCATTCCTGATTTTATTGAAACAGAAAATTATAGATTTGATATCTATGACGCTCCTGGTCATCATCCCTATCATATAGTTTTACAGGAGAAAAATATGGGTTGGATATTTACAGGGGATCTGTATGTTGGAAGAAAGCAGTTTGTTGCTTTTAAGGATGAAAATATAAGTGATGCAATTGACTCCCTCAAAAAAATTTTGCAACTTGATTTTGATACGGTTTTTTGTAGTCACAGTGGTATACAAAAAAATGGAAAAGAAAAGATTAAAGCCAAGCTTCAGTTTTTTGAGGATATAAGAGGTCAGGTTGTGAATTTAAGAAGAAAGGGACTTGCCCCAGAGGAGATTGCAAAAATAGTGTTTCCCAATTGGAATTTATGGACAGTTGTCTCAAAGGGGGAGTGGTCTGCTTTGAATATAATAAATACAATTTAGAGTAAGATTTAATTTTAATTCCTTAAGTTTTATGTTGGAATAAAAGTGATATTAGAAATAGTATTATTACCCTAAAATATATCTTTAGGAGTTATTAAGGAGGTTTTATCTGGAAAAGAGACTTTTTTTTAGTTTAGCAAAGACTGAAAACGCTATGAGGATCTACCTAAAAAGAAAATTCCTTGATGCGGGGCTTAAAACCTCTCCAGGGCAATTGGGGGTTTTGTTTATATTAAAAAAAGATGGTCTGTGCTCTATGAGCTATTTGAGTAATCTGTTAGAGGCGGATAACTCATCAATTACACGCACGGTTGATAGATTGGAAAAATCAGGCCTTGCAAAGAGAGTTCTAAATGAGAAGGATAGACGGGAATTTCATGTGGAGATAACTGCTGAGGGAATAAAAGAAACTCTTAAGGCTAAATCTGTCATAGCCTCGGCAAATAAATTTATAGAAGAAAATATATCAGCAGAGAAACTTATGATTTTTGCTGAGGTTTTAGATAGCCTCAATAAACTCCTACGTGATGAAAAAGGCAAAAGTTAATAAGTAGCTTTTAAAATTTATAAAAAATAAAAAACTTTATTGCATTTAAAATACCTCTATTACAAAAGAATAAATAGAAGTTTACTTTTTGAGTCAAAATCTTTGACTTTTTGAGGTATATATATGAGCATAATAGATGCAATAGGAAACACTCCCCTGGTTGAAATTAAAAATCTCTGGAATACAGATAAAACAGGGGTAAGAATTTTAGCAAAACTGGAAGGGTCAAATCCTGGAGGTTCTGTAAAGGATCGCCCCGCCTATTATATGATTAAAAACGCCATTGATTCAGGAGAGCTTACAAAGGATAAGACCATTCTGGAACCCACCTCAGGCAATACTGGGATAGGTCTTGCTATGATTGCTGCTGCCCTTGGATATAAGATAAAACTTACAATGCCAGCATGCGTGAGTGATGAGAGAAGAGCAATACTTTTAGCTCTTGGTGCTGAGCTTGAGCTTACTCCTGGATGTGATCGCACAGATGGAGCAATTATAAGGGCAAATCATATAATGGAAGCCTTTGGTGACAAATATTACATGCCAAATCAATTTGCCAATGATGCAAACTGGAAATCTCATTATGAAACCACAGCTCCAGAGATAGTGCGAGATACCAATGGAAATGTCGATGCCTTTGTGGCAGGTATGGGCACAACTGGAACTTTAATGGGCTGTGCCAGATATTTTCGTGATCATAATCTATCCACAAAGGTCATTGGAGTTGAACCAACTTTAAATCATAGAATTCAGGGTCTAAAAAATATGACAGAGTCAATTGTCCCGGCCATATACAAACCGGAGTTACTGGATGGGAAGATTATGTGCAGGGATGAAGATGCCTTTGATACAGTGAGAGATCTGGCACTGGTGGAGGGTATTTTTTGTGGAATTTCCAGTGGAGCTGCTTTCTGGGGAGCTTTGCAGGTTGCAAAGGATATGCCAAAAGGCTCAACTATTGTTGTTCTATTTCCGGATAGAGGTGATAGATACCTTTCAACAGAGATGTATAGGTCTATATGTGCGATCTGTCCTCCATAATTAAAAACGATATAATTTTTATATGATTGACGAAAAAACTTTTAATTATTATCGCAAAAATGCAGCAACACTTGTAAAAAAGTATTCAGCTATTGATTCATCTGTTCCCATTGTTTTGCAATATGCAGAGCGCTATTTTTATAGATGTTCCTCTGTGCTTGATATAGGTTGTGGCACAGGGAGAGACATGGCTTTTTTGCTTTCTTGCGGCTATGATGTCTATGGAGTTGAGCCAGTTGCAGAGATGATTGCTGCTGCTATAGAAAAAGCCCCTGTATTAAAAACGAGAATCTTGCAAGCTCAATTGCCATATAAGGGCTGTTATTTTGGTTTTAAGTTTTATTGTGTGTTGTGTAGCGCTGTTTTGATGCATATTCCTGATGAGTATATTTCAGATTGTGTTTCTACCATCAAGGATAACATGATAGAGGGAGGTCGGCTACTTCTCTCTGTTCCAGTTGAGCGGGATGATCTTGATGCAAACTATAGGGATAGTTATGAGAGATTGCATATCATGAGATCGCCTCTGTTTTATTTGGAAATTTTTTTAAAAGAAGGCTTTTCTTTATTAGATGCCATTATAACAGAGGATGAGCTTAAGAGGAAAGGAATCAAATGGTGTATTTTGATTTTTGAATTAAGAAGTTTGGAGATATAACAGGTAATTTTATGAGATTAAAAAGATTAAGAAAAGAGCTTATAAAAAGAGGCGCTATTCCATATTTAATAACAGATTTAAAAAATATAAAATATCTTACAGGATTTTCAGGTTCCAATGGTTACCTTATAGTCAGTGAAAAGAATTCAATATTCATCTCTGATTCAAGATATGAAGAATATGCAAAATCAGTTATTCCAGAGGATTGTGAGTTCTTTCTGCAGGAGGGAAATGCCTTTGAGGCAATTTCAAGCACTATAAAAAAGAGAGGCATAAAAGAAATATACGTTGAGGCCAGCAACATAACTCTGGCTTTCCATAGTGAACTTAAAAAAGCCTTGAGCAAAGTAAAAATTGTTCCAGTTATAGATGATCCTGTTGCAGATCTTAGAGCTATTAAAGATGAAAATGAAATTTCTTTAATTAAAGAGGCCTGCGCAATTACAGATCGATGCTTTGATCATCTTTTGCAATTTATAAAGCCTGGTGTCACAGAATGGGATATTTCAGTGGAGATCGACTATTTTTTTAAACGAAATGGTTGCCGCTCCTGCGCCTTTGATCCAATTGTTGCCTCAGGCTCTGGGTCATCAATGCCTCATTATAAGCCAGAGAACAAAAAGATAGAGCCAGGGGGAATTCTTCTTATAGACATGGGATGTGTTTTTCAGGGTTATAATTCAGACTTGACAAGAACTATATTTATAGATAAAATTGATCCCGCTCTGGCTGAAATTTATGAGATTGTATTTCAGGCTCAAAGCAAAGCTCTCAATGCCGTAAAGCCTGGTCTTGATACAGGTAAGCTGGATTCTGTTGCAAGAAAT
Source organism: Spirochaetes bacterium ADurb.Bin218 (assembly GCA_002069965.1). Taxonomy (GTDB): domain Bacteria; phylum Spirochaetota; class UBA4802; order UBA4802; family UBA5550; genus UBA5550. Next base: position 53,243 of record MWCI01000005.1, read on the forward strand.
TTTATTACACAAAAGGGCTATGGTGAAAATTTTGGCCATGGTCTTGGGCATGGGGTGGGGATTGATATACATGAATCTCCAGCAATAAAAAAGAATATAAGCTCAAAGTTAAAAAAGAATATGGTGATAACAATAGAGCCTGGCATATATATCCCAGGTCGAGGCGGTGTAAGAATTGAGGATACAGTCTTAGTAAGCCAACAGGGATTTGAGGTCTTAACAAAATCCTCTAAGGATTTAATAGTTATTTAATATGACAAAAAGTGTGGTTTGGCAAAAAACCGCACACTCTGAAATGTTAAAGGAGTTTCTATGACAAAAAGTGTGGTTTGGCAAAAAAAACCACACACTCTGAAATGTTAAAGGAGTTTCTATGACAAAAAGTGTGGTTTGGCAAAAAAACCGCACACCCTGAAATGTTAAAGGAGTTTCTATGACAAAAAGTGTGGTTTAGCAAAAAACCACACACTCTGAAATGTTAAAGGAGTTTCTATGACAAAAAGTGTGGTTTGGCAAAAAAACCACACACCCTGAAATGTTAAAGGAGTTTCTATGACAAAAAGTGTGGTTTGGCAAAAAAAACCACACACCCTAAAAATTTAAAGGAGTTTCTATGATTTCAGTAAACGATTTCAAACGAGGAGTGATTATCAAACTTGATGGTGAACTTTACTCTGTGCTTGAATATCAACATGTAAAACCTGCAAGAGGTGCTGCTTTTGTTCGCTCAAAAGTAAAAAATCTTAAAAAAGGTTCAATTGTAGAAAAGACATTCCGCGGTGGCGAAAAAGTTGAGGATGTCAAAATTGTAAAAAAACCAATGCAGTATCTATATGAAGAAGGAGATTCCCTTGTATTTATGGATACAGAAACCTATGAGCAGGAGTCAATCCCAAAAAAAGCAATAGGTGATGCACTCAAGTTTATAAAAGAGCAGGATGTTGTTGATATAGCCATGTATGAAGGGGAAGCAATTACAGTAGAGCCCCCTCAAACCGTTGTTCTTAAGGTGGTATATGCTGAGCCAGGTCTCAAGGGCGATACTGCTACTAACGTTCTTAAACCAGTAAAGGTGGAGACTGGAGCAGAGGTGAAGGTTCCTCTTTTTGTAAATGAAGGGGATCTTATTAAAATAAACACAGAGACTGGCGAATATCTTGAAAGAGTAAAACAGTAATATGAGTCTTTCACGATATATATCTGATTTTGTAAATGAAAATCCGGGGAAAACGGTCGGAGTCATCTCCGGCCTCATCCTTGGAATTTTTATTGTTACCTTTGGAGTTTTAAAAACTATTGTCATTATTCTATTCATACTCATAGGCCTCTTACTTGGAAAGCTTGCTGATGACCGAGTTTCCTTGATTGATGAAATATTGAGAATATTTCGAAGAAGATAATTTTTTTATGCCATGGGATTTATTTAAAAGAAAAGATTTCAGTTTCATCGACTCTGGCTATGATTCATTGATAAAAAAAAATTATGAAAGTGCAATTGCAATCTTAGAAAGAGGAGTAGCATCATCGCCATCCAACCCATATCCCATGTTTTTGCTTGCAGTTGCATTAATTTATACCAATAACTTTGCAAAGGCTGCTGTAGTTCTTGACCAATTGCAGCGAATAGATCCTCACTATGATCCCTTACTTCAATTGAACGCCTTTCTTGCTCTTAAGTCAGCAGTAAAAAAAGAAGAGGCTGTTAATGCCTATGTTGCAGCTCTTGAGAAAAATCCAGCAGATAAGGAACTCCATAGAGCTTTAAAGATACTTGAAAAGAATCGAGACTTTGAATCCTTTCAAAGAAATGTAAAGCTCCATGAGTTTGTTATAATTCCAAAGCCAAAGAAAGTGCACAGAAAAAAACTGCGTAAAGATTTTTCTTCCACCAGATCTGTAAATTTAAGCAAAGCTAAAAGAGATTCTTTTACTGGAGCAGCCTTTATTATAATAGCCATAATTACAGTTTTTTTCTTTGCCTTTGCGTTTTTTCGATTTTTTGGTCTAAGGAGTTTTTTGCAAAAAGAAAACATGGAAAGGGAATCCTCTGTTGCGGATAAGGTTGATTTAATAGAACTGTCTGGTTCTGGCTATGGCGTCATAAATAAAATAAATACAGAAAAGACAAAGGAGTTCTATACATCTCCAGATCTTGTGCTTGAGGATTTTAATAGAGCAAAAATTTTACTTAAAAAAGGCAACTACAATGAGGGAGTGGTAATCCTCAATAGAATAATAAATAGCAATGCAAGTTTTGTAGTAAAGGAGAAGTGTGAGTTCCTTGTGAGATATGTCATGGAGGCAGATGATAGAGCTTACGAAGAAATTGATATAAAGGAATTAAATCTAAATCCTCATTTATACAGAGGCGCCTCTGTTATGCTTAAAGGGAAAGTTGCAAATTTAAGCGAGACAAAAAAGGGGCTTTCTTTTTCCTTAATGGTGGATTTTGATGGAAGCAATTTCAAAGGCATTGCCCATGTTTATGCAAAAAAGGGAGTTACATTAAGCAACGGTAATTCTGTAGAAGTTAAGGGAGTATTTATAACTGGTGTTGGAACAGACAATGTTCCCTATATTTCTGCAGAGGAAATTTCTCTCCTGAAATAGATTTATTTCTCTGCGCTTATAACCCAGTGAGCTATAACCTTGTCTACATCACCTATAAGTGTTCTTTCCATCCAGCCATATTGAACGTTGTTAAATATTTTAAAAAGACTTTTTAACTCTTCTTGCGAGAAAAAGGAAACAACAGAACCTTTAAGATCCCCCAGTTCTGTTATCCATGTATTGTTTTGAATATGTTTTCCTTTTTTAAGGTATGTATCGCTATCTTTGCGCAATGTGGCAAGTAATCTTCCCCCTCTTTTGAGAACCCTATGTATCTGGGAAAGCATTTTAATCATATTATCTTTATCGCAGTAGTGCAGTGAACCCCAGGATATTATAATGTCAATGGAGGAATCTTTAAAGGGTAGGTTTTCATTATTGCAATTTATTAGATTCTTAAATCCTGCTTTGGTGCATGAGCTTAAGGCATTAAAACTGAAATCAGCACCTATTGTCTTCATGTTAAAATCCTCAAGGAGTTTTAAATGTCGTCCTGTGCCGCATCCAAGATCAATGGCTATCAGATCTGATGTATTTTTTTGCTCTCTGAGATAAAGAGCCAGCATTCTGACTAAGTTTTCGTCAGGATAGCTCAGGAGTGATTTCTCTTTTTTATAGTGTTGTTCCCAGCTTTGTCTCATTCTCTTCTTCGGTTTTAATTTTTATATTCATTTGTTGCTCTGCATTTTGAGCAGCAGCAATTGCTTCTTCGATACTTTTGCCTTTTGTAACTATTACTCCTATTCTGTGGTGATTATTTGATGGAGAATAAACTCTTGCACCTATATCTGTAAATATTCTATAGAATATAACAGATTCATTTTTGCGAATTGCCTCTATGCTGCATGAGGAAAGGATTCCATTTTCTGATGTTATATATTTTATTACAACAGGAGAATTTTCAAGCTTTTGCATATTTGCCTTAAATTCATAAAAGGCTGAAGATTGTATGGCTCCAAGGAGATGATTATATCCTGTGGAGTGAGGTACCATTATATCTGGAATAAATTCGCCGCCAAATTCAGGGACAGCTTCCATCATATAAAGCTCATCTTTTTCTGTTACTATGAATTCCATTATCATGGGAGCGGATTGTATTTTAAACTCTCTTGCGATCTTATTTCCAATAGATGTTATCTCATCAAGAAGGTATTTATATTTTGATGGAGTGATGTGCATTATATCAACAAAGAATGGTGCTGGTGTTTTAACCTTGTCTGAAAGCAATATTGGGTAAAATCTGGCACTATGGATTTGTCCACAGCATATTATCTCATCACCAGCAACAAACCTCTCAAACACATAATCCTCTGCATTTTTGTTTTCAATGAAATTTTTTAGTTCCAGTTTATTGTTTAATAGCTGAACATTATTTTTTGCATGGCCTGTCGCCGGCTTTGAAACTATGGGGAAAATGGAATCCTTTAATGCATCAACTTTTGTCTTTGATGTTATTGGGATATTATCTGGAATTTTTATGCCTAAATTGAGGTAAGCATTTCTCATAGCTTTTTTATTCAAGAAGACTTTGCTGTCTTCAAATGGTAGAAAAGGGATGCCAAATTTTTCGCACAAAAAGCTTGTTGTTACAATTGCATGACCATAGGATTTTGTCATTATGGAAGAGATCTTGCCATCTATGAGCAACTCTCGGAGTTTAACGTAAATATTATGATAATCTTCAATGGATTCCTGTATTTTTAGATCACAGTGATAAAATCCAGGAGCAGTTGGGTTTATGTCCACTCCAATAACCTGGAAACCTGCTTTTTTTGCTTCTTTTATCAATGGAATTTGATTTATCCCTGAGCCTATAGAGACAAAAAAATCAGATGATTTCTTTTTAAAAAGCCTCAGCATTAAAAACCCCTTTAAAAAAGAGAAGAGTATTTATTGAAATATCAATAATGTTTTTTTATCAAGTATTTTATATAAAAAATAAAATTTTTGTTGAGTTTTACAAAATCGCTTTATTTTTTTAAAATATCCTCCTTGACAGATGTAAAAATCACCTATATTTAATGTTTGGTAGACTTAGTAAATAGCTTTGAGGAGGAAATATGCTGGAAAAGATTAAAGAAAGAGTTATACCCTATTTTATAGGTTTTTGTTTCATGGTAATTGGCTGGTATATCAGTATTTTAAATGTAGGACTTGCCAGATTTCAAACAGATGTTTTGTTTACAAAATGGACAATGCTTGGACTTGCAATAATACTTATTGGCGCCTATATGCCAGGAATATATATCTTTATCAAAGAATTTTTCAAGAAGTAAAATTGAAGCCTTTGCAAATTTTAGTTTTAATAGCTACATAGTCTATAAATAAAAAAGCTGCAATATTTTACTATTACAGCTTTCTGTGGGCGCTAGAGGGATCGAACCTCTGACCCTCTGCTTGTAAGGCAGATGCTCTCCCAGCTGAGCTAAGCGCCCTCTATTTCTTTTTTTGTTGTTTTGCTTGGTCGAAAGTTAATCTTTTCTTTGGCCGGAACTTCTATTTCTTGCCCTGCAATAGGAGATTTTATTTTTCTCTTACCCTGTCGCAGTTTTGAAAAAGTACCGAATCCTCTTATCTCAACTTCTTTGCCATTCTGGACTTCTTCGAGTATCTTGTCAATAAATAAATTTATTATTATCTCAACTTTTTTTTTTGAAAATCCAGTGCTAATGCTTATCTCTTCAATCAACTGTGTTTTATTCAAACAAGGCCTCAAGCTGATTTAGTTACAGATACCGCTGCATTAACCTTTTTAGCTAATCTTGATTTTTTTCTTGCAGCTGTCTCTTTTTTAACAATACCTTTTCTTGCAGCTGTATCTATAGTTTTAACAAAATTTTTGAAGTATTCCAATATTGTTGAGCTATCTTTTTCTTTAGATTCAAGAGCCTTTAGAACTTTTTTATTAGCTGTTCTAATGGATGACTTTACACGGGAATTTCTTTCCCTGTTGCGCTCATTTTGCAAATTTCGTTTTTTCTGTTGCTTTATATTAGCCAAGTTCTTACCTTCACTTATACTTAAGATTGAAATTTGGTATGCGACATATATGTTTAAATATGGAAAAACTGTCAATCAAAATTATTTTGAAAATTAAAAATTTTTGAAATATTAAAAATTTTATTCATCAAGGAGCAGATTAAATATTTGAGTGTCATAAAACACTATGCTTATGGCAAAATATTCTGGTGAAAGTTCTTTTTTGTAAAGAATAATTTTTGTTTTATCCTTTAAAAAGGTCGTGGTTGTTAACTTTCCGGCAACTTCATTTTTTACAAACTTGTAAGTATTTTCCAGAGTTCTGCTTATTTCTCTTGCTTTTGAAAGGTTTTGTTTCCCCCAATCTTCTGTTACTACATAGAGTTTTTCATTGAAAAAGCAAAAATCCTTTTCTGGATTGCCTTTTTTTCTTAAAATTTCCAGCTTGTTGGATTCTCCTTTTATTGAGTTGAAGAATAAGTTAATTTTGCTTTTTACAGAGTCTTCATCGGATTTAAGTGATGATATGTCTACATTTTCACAATCATGGTTTTTGCTGAGAAATTCCTCTTTATTCATTCCCCAGATTTCTTCATATTTAATTCCGTATATATCTAAACATTTTATTAAGATTAAAAAAGTAAAGAGAATTTTTAAGTGGTTAATTTGAGTCATCAGTTCTCCTTAAAATTGCGCTACAGGTTTTTGAAGATTTCGAAGAAATCCTTTGTGCTGCATAGAAAATATAATAGAATTGATTTGTAAATCATTAATTTTTGCTGCACTTTTACCTTTTCTTTGATTTTTTTTAAAATAGCTTTATTTTTAAATTAATAGCAATCTCTGTATCTGGATGATTTTTGATGAAAAAAATACCATGCTTAATTTTTATATTTTTTCTTTTCATAGATCTTGCCTTTTGTGCTCAAGAGGGATTTACCTTTGAATTCAAGGAAAAGGGAATTGTTGTTTATTCGAAAAATATCTCTGGTTCAAATATTAAGGAATTTTATTCATCAACAGTGCTAAATGGTAATATAAGAGATATTGTGCATATTATAAATGATTTTTCATCATACAATCGATTGTTTCCAGATGTCTATTATTCTGAGCTGGTTGAAAGTGATGATGCCTTTGATATATATTACCAGATAATAAATGACAAATTTTTTCTGAAAAAGCGAGAGCTCTTTGTGGAAAAGAAAATTTTCTATGACAATGATTTAATTGTTATAAGATTTAATGCAATATCTCACAAAAAATATCCTGTAACAAAAGCTTACTTCAGGATTACAAACTTATATGGCGAGTGGATTTTGACTGATTATATGTCTGGTCAAAAAACAATAGTTCTTTATAGAATAAAAAGAGATCTGGCTGGCTATCTTCCTGATTTTATAGTAAACAGAATAAATAAAAGCCATGCCTTTAATATTCTTTACTTTCTTAAAGAATATTTATATTCCACGGGGAAGTAAATGTTAAAACTATTTTAATTTTTACTTTTGATTAATGTTGACTTGTCTTTTGTTGTATGATATGGCTTTAGTTAATAGTTTTTAAAGGGAGTAGTTTAATTCATATGAGGGTTTTAAAAAAAATTAGCATTATAGTTTTAAGTTTTATCTTGTTCAATATATTCTCTTTTGAACGTTTATCTGTAGCGTCAAATGATAATAAAAATACTTATGCTCTTATTGAGTTAAATGGCTCTGTGAACCCGATTATTGCAAGTTATGTTTCTCAGTCCATTGAAAAAGCTGCTGATGATGGCAATCAGTTTATAATAATTGTCATGGATACCCCTGGAGGCTTGATGGATTCCATGAGGGAGATTATTAAATCTATACTCACTTCAAAAATTCCTGTTGTGGTTTATACTTATCCTAAGGGAGCACAGGCTGCATCAGCTGGAGGTTTTATCATGCTGGCATCTCATGTTGCTGCCATGTCTCCTGGAACAGAGATTGGAGCTATGCACCCTGTAAGCCCAATGCTTGATTTTATGAAAAAGGATAAGCAAGGTGATCCTGAAGGAGTTATGGAGAAAAAAGTTTTAAATGATACTATTGCTTATGCCCGTAGCCTTGCACAAAAAAGAGGCAGAAATGTTGATTGGGCAGTTGATGCTGTTGCTAAGGCAATATCAAGCAGTTATAAAGAGGCGTTAAAACTTAAGGTGATTGATATTGTGGCTGAGGATATCAATGATCTATTGAGTCAACTTAATAATAAGACTATAGATCTTAATGGCTCAACTTTTACTTTTAAAACTGGCGGCATTAAGGAAGTAAAGTATTTAATGACATGGAAAGAAAGGCTTGTTAATAGATTTGCTGATCCTCAGATTATTTTTCTTCTCTTTATCCTTGCAATTGCAGGTATTGGCCTTGAAATTAAAAATCCAGGCATGTTTGTTCCTGGTATAATTGGTGGAATTTCTTTAATTCTATTTTTACTTGGCATTAGAATTATACCAATAAATGCGGTTGGTCTTATGCTCATAATACTTGCCTTTGTTCTTTTTATTCTTGAGCTTAAAATTCAAAGTTTTGGTTTACTCACCTTAGGAGGTATTGTGTCATTTTTTATGGGTGCAACTATTTTGTTTGATTCTCCTTTGCCTGGCGGTGGATTGCCAATGACAACAATTGTTGGCATGATTATTGTTATACTTGCCTTCGTTTTTATTGTAGTCAGGGCTGTTTTTAATGTCCATAGGGGCAAGGTCACCACTGGTATAGACGGTCTTATTGGAGAGGAGGGGGTTGCTTTATCTGATTTTTCTGGCAAAGGGAAAATTATGGTTCATGGAGAGATATGGAATGCTGAGTTTTCAGGGGAGGTTAAAAAAGGAGAAGTTTTACTTGTAGAGAAAGCCAATGGAATGACTTTGATTACAAGAAAAAAGAATACTTAAAATAAGCATAAAACAAAGCAGTAATTTTCTTTGCTTTTGTATTTATATAAATAAGGAGGCCATTGATGTTTGATTTAGGGTTGATTCCAACACTAATATTTTTAATTCTTTTGATTCTCATTCCCTCAATTAAAATTATAAAGGAATATGAAAGGGCTGTAATTTTTAGGCTTGGAAGGCTTCTTGCTCCTCCAAAGGGTCCCAAGGGCCCAGGTCTTATATTTGTTATTCCTTTTATTGATAAATTTGTGAGGGTTAATCTAAGGCTTGTGGCTATGGATGTTCCTCCACAGGATATAATCACAAGGGATAATGTTTCTGTGAAGGTCAATGCAGTTGTTTACTTCAGGGTTATTGAGCCCAACAAGGCTATCACTGAGGTTGATGATTACCTCTATGCCACTTCTCAGCTTGCTCAAACTACTTTGCGAAGCATACTTGGAAATTCTGAGTTAGATGATCTTTTAAGTAATAGAGAGCACATAAATAATGAGTTGCAGGAGGTTCTTGATGCAAGAACTGATGCATGGGGAATAAAAGTTTCTGCTGTTGAGGTAAAACATGTAGATCTGCCTCAGGAAATGCAGAGAGCTATGGCAAAGCAGGCTGAGGCTGAGAGAGAAAGAAGAGCTAAGGTTATTGGTGCAGAGGGTGAATTTCAGGCTGCAAGTAAAATTGTTGAGGCTGCAAAACTCATGGAAAAACATCCTGTGGCTTTACAGCTAAGATATCTGCAAACTTTAAGAGAAGTGGCTACAGAGAACAATTCCACAACACTGTTCCCTATACCTATAGATTTTCTTGAAGCATTTATGAATAAGAAGTGATCTGGAAAATTTTTCTAAACTTATTCAGTAATAATTGCTGAAAAAATTTTTAGTGGAAATTTATAAATTTATTACCCCTGCTCATTGTGCGGGGGTAATAAGGTATTTATTCCAGGAAGAAGTGTATAGTATAAAGAAGGAAAAATTTTTATATCACTATGAGAAATCTTCCACAGTAGGTGCAAACATGTATGCTATCTCGCTCCTGTATGTTTTGCAGTTCCACAGGAGGGATATTCATGTGGCATCCAGAGCAGCTGTTTTTTTCAACTATTGCAAAGGGGTTATTGTTCTTCTTCTTCATTCTTTCATAGTAGGTAAGGGATCTATTGTCTATGAGTTTTTTTAAATCATCAATTTTCTGCTTAATTGACTCTGGCTTCCCTTGCTCAATATAGGAATTGTATAACCTATCAAGTCTTATCATCAGATCTAAATCCGATGATGGAACACCTGAAAGCTCAATATTTTGATTATCATTTTTTCGTGATTCGCTTGATATGTCATTATAGTATTTTTCGCATTTTTCATTTAAAAAATAATAGATTTCCTCCGGTGAATGTTCCTGAGATAAAAAAGAATTGTTCTCTGGATTATTAAAAATGCGCGCCATCATTCCTATGAGGTAGAGGTATTTTGTACTCAGTGAAGTTGGGAATAGGCTGAGTAATATATAGCGCACAGGCCTTCCATCAATTGACTGATATTCCAGAGGACTGTTGCATATACCAAGTATTGTTATTAGTTCCTTTACGGTTTCTGTTCGTGCATGGGGTATAGCCAGAGAATTGCCAATGCCAGTATTTTCCAGTGATTCCCTGTGAGCTATTTGAGCATAATAGCGATTGCTGTTTTCTATTAAAGACTGGGTTTGAAGCTCTGACAAAAGCTCCTTGAGAGCTGGTTGTTTTTCCGTTGAGTTAATCCTTACTACCTGTTGTTGTGTAAAGAAGTTTTTTAGTTGCATTTTGCTGACTCCCTTTTATTTACCAGAGCAGGTAAAGTAAAATTGATTTATAATAGAAAATTATACCTGCTTTGAATCTATGGCTTTTTTTGGAGATTTTTTATTAAATTTTAGTTATGTCAAGGGTTTAAAAAAATATTTTTAAGCTTAGAATTTAAAAAAAAGGGGCAGTTTGTCTGCCCCTGAGATTTTTGCCGGTTTATTCTTCATACATCTTATCGATAATATCTTTATATTTTTGATTTATAAATTTACGCTTAAGCTTCATTGTAGGTGTAAGCTCTCCACCTTCCTGAGTGAGTTCAGAGGTGAGCAGTGTAAATTTTTTAATCTTCTCTACCTGCCCAAGGGATTCGGTTCTTTTTTCTATTATATCCTCATAAAGTTTGATGATTTGTGGATTTTTTATAACCTCCTCCCTGGATGTAAAAGGTATATTGTTCTTCTGGCAGTATTCTTCAAGTATTACAAAGTTTGGAACAACCAGAGCTGATATAAATTTTCTTCCTTCTCCAATTGTAACAAATTGCTCAATATAAAGTTCATCACCAAGCAAGACTTCTATTTGCTGAGGAGAAATATTTTTACCACCAGCAGTTATTATTAGATCCTTGATTCTATCGGTTATCTTTATATAAGTGAGCCTGTCGTCATATTTTTCCTCAGTCATTATTTCGCCAACATCCTGAGTTTTGAACCAGCCATCTTCTGTAAAGCAGGCCTTTGTCTCTTCTGGCTTTTTATAATATCCCGACATACACATTCCACCCTTTAGCTGGATCTCTCCTTCGTCGGATATTCTGACATTACACATTGGAATAACAGGGCCGCACCATGCAGGTTTTCCAGTGTCTCTATAACCTACGCAAACAGGGAAAAATTCTGTAAGGCCATAACCCTGGATTATGTTTATACCAAAGGCCTGGAAGAATTCATTGATCTCTGGAGCAAAAGCTGCGCCGCCAATGTGGTATACCATACATCTCTCTGTACCAAGCTTTGCCCTAACTTTGCTGAATATAAGCTTATCAGCTATTTTGTATTTTAGTCCACTTTGACCTTTGCCAGTTTTTACCTTTTTTCTGTATTCTTCTATTCCAACTTTTGTCGCCCAGGCAAAGAGTTTGCGTTTAATTGGAGGAGCGTCTTTTAAACCCTCATGTATTGTCCCATAAACTTTTTCCCATATACGTGGAACACTTGTCATGAAATGAGGCTTCACATGGGACATCACATCGACGAATTGCTTTGGATCAGGGCAGTAGGCAATTTGAACGCCTGCGCTCATACACCCATAGGACCACATCCTTTCAAAGACATGACTTAAAGGGAGTATTGCAAGGGATACAATACCTGGGCCTGCTTCAGGAAATCTCATGTAGGATGGATATATTCCATTCATAAAACTTCTGTGAGTGTGAATTGCACCTTTGGGTTTGCCAGTTGTCCCTGATGTATATATCAGAGTAAGAATGTCATCTGGGTTTACAGTATTTAGTCTGCTTTTAAATTCCTCATCGTTGGTGAGTTTATTGCCTTTATCTATTAATTCGTCAAAGTAGATGCTGTCATTGCCAGATATCTTAGTATCTCTATCAAAGGCAACTATCAGTTTAAGGTGTTTGTTATCTGCAATAATTGCCTTTGCTTTATCATATTGAGCCTGATCCCCGGTAAATATTATTTTTACTTCAGCATCATCTATTATATATTCTGCTTCCTCTTTTGAATTAGTTGCATAAATTGGAACAGAGACAGCCCTTGTGGCAAGTATACCAAGATCTGCTATTGCCCATTCTGCTCTGTTTTGAGAAAAAATGGCACACATTTCCCCTGGTTGTAGCTTGAGGTCTATTAATGCCTTTGCAATTGCTTTTATTTTACTGCCAAATTCATTCCAGGTTATTGATTCCCATTGATTATTTTTATTCTTTTGGCTTAAGGCTACGAAATCTTTGAACTCTTCTGATTTTTTAAGCATCATGTATGCAAGAGTTTTATTCTCTTGAAGGTAGGCTTCAAATTCTTTGTTCCAGTCCCTTCTGGACTCAAAAAGTGGCTTTTGCTCCATGTTTCCCCCTTATTTTGTTTATTTTAATTTATAAAAGATAAAATATTTTTATATTAGTCAAGCATAAAGCATGAATTTGAATCACAAAATCTTACTATTGTTATAAAAAATAATTAATATTATCTAAAAATGAATTCTGTTCATAATAAGATTTTACTATGTATCTTTTGCTTGTTATATAGAGTTACTCCTGTGAAGCTGCAAATTTTAATTTATAAAGTATGGTAGTTTTGAGGAAATTGCAAATTAAATTATGAGTGCAAAGGTTTTGATTTTTATTTAGCTGATTAAAAATTTAATATAAAAATTTTTATCAAAATTGTAGGTAGTATTCAAAGGTAGTGTTCAAAATTCCCTGTGATTTTTCACAATTGAATTTTTTCCCTGCCAGGTTTGCCTGATTTATTCTTTAATATAACACCCTGACAGGAATTTTTGAAGAGTCACGATTTTTATTATATTTTCTCAGGGCTTGATTTCACCTGCCAATGTTAGATCTTTCTTGTTGAGAACTATAATTGTTTTATCTTCTCTATTTACATATATATATTCATCAAAAAATGTTATAAATGTGTTTTCATTAAGCTTTTCTTTGGATTTTGATATTAACTTCAGGTTCTCGTCAAATTTTCCCAGGTAGTAAGAATTATCCTCTTTTACAATAGCATAGATATTATTGTCTCTTATTTCAATAAAGCTTCGCCAGAATATATTTTCCACTCCTGTAATTTTTGCCTTTAGAGTTTCTCTGTCTATAAGTGTGAGCTTATGTCCAGCCTTGTGTTCACCATTATGAGTGATTACAACTATTCCTCCAGAGAAGACATCATATCGCCTTCCACAGATATTTTCCACAGGTGATTTAAAGTCAATCTTTTTGGTAGAGGCATTGATCATATAGAGTGCATTGTTGTAATGGCCACCTTCAAGATATTCCTTAACCTCCAGGTAGTAGAGTTTAATCCCAAAGACATTCTGGTCCGTTTTTCCGCTTTTTAGAATATCTTCTCTTTTATTGAGTTCCTCTTCTTTCTTTTTTAACTCCTCAGCTTTTTTTTCGATTTCTGTTGAGTTTTGCCTTTTATCTTCTTTTTTATCTTCTTCTTTTTTGAGGATTTCTTCCTTTTGTTTTACCTCTTCTTCCTTCTTTTCAATCTTTTCCTCTGTCTTTTTTATCTGTTCTTCTTTCTTTTGAAGTATTTCTTCGTCCTTTTTTTGTTTCTCCTCTTCTTTTTTCACCTCCTCTTCTTTTTTCTTTATTTCTTCTTCTTTTTTAGCAATTTCTTCTTCTTTCTTTTTTCTTTCAACTGGTTCTGTTATTGTTTTTACTACTTCCTTCTCCTTTTCTAAGGACTTCTTTTCCTTTTGAATTTCTTCTTTTTTGGTTTCAGTTGTTTTTTTATCTTCCTCTATTTTCTTTTTTTCTTCTGTAAGAGTTTTTTTCTCCTGTTGTGTCTTTTTCTTTTCTTCTTCAATTATCTTCTTATCCTTTTCCAGGTCTTTTTTCTTAATTTCCTGCATTACCTCTCTGTCCTGGTTGTTCTCTTTGTTATTTTTTATTTCTTTGTTTGTTTTCTCATCTGAGATAGCAAAGGGGTCTATTGTCTTTTCACTATCTTTAAAGCTTTTTGCTGTGAGAGGTATTATAATTGCAGTTTTTCCTGGCCACTGGTAATATTTTGTGGAAATACCAATATTTTGCTGGTTTACGTATTTTGTTATTTCAGGAGTATATTTTGAAGTGAAGAAATCCATTTCTCCCCTGTGAACTGCATTATAATAAGTGAGGTAAAGTGCTATGGAGTCAGCTTCTCGGACAGAGTAGTTATAGGCCTGCTCAATATATGCAGATAAAATTCGGCGGACATTTTTTATGTGGTCAACAGAAGCATCCTTATCTATAAAGAAAATATCGCATGAATATTTTTCACTGTCATTGGATGTCAGGCTTACTATGTGGTATTTCATATAATAGTGAAATATTTCAGCATTGGTAGAATTCGATTTTTTATATGCAAGCTGGTATCCTATGGACTTTATCTGCGATATGCTTTCAGATTTTTTATCTCTACCCTCATAATTTGTAAAATCAACCTTGCCAGCTTTATAAATTTCCTCTACATCTACATTAAGAGCAAATATATTTGTAGAAAAGATAGTGCTTACTGTAAAAAAAAGAGCAAAGATGAGCTTTTTCATTGGCAACCTTCGATTTTTTAGACTTTAGTTCTTTATACTTTATAATACATAAGAATTCAAGCACTTTCTACTTGACGTGATATTTAATTTTTATTATAGAGTCTCTGTCAAAAAGGAAATCCTCCTACTGGAGAACCTTATTTTACACACAGAGGCATTATTTAAACTTATGACAAAGACGCGAGCTTATTTGTTTGATTTCGATGGAACTCTTGTAGACACAATGAAGGGTTTTGCTGATATAGCTGGTAGGGTTATAAATCGCTTTCATCCAGAAATTTCTTTTGAAAAGGCAAGGGAACGCTATCTTGAAACTTCAGGGAATCCTTTTTTTCAGCAATTAGAGATGATCCTTCCTGGGGACCCTACCAATAAAGAGAAGGCAAGAATTTTTGAAGAAACAAAGATTGAGGGTTTCTTTTTATCAAAATTTACCGACGAGGTTAGAGATACCATAAATAAGCTCAGGGAGCGAGGTAATATAGTAGGCATAGCATCAAATAATTTTCAGGAACTTATTGACAGGTTTGTTGAAAATGAAAAGTTGGAGTTTGATATTGTCCTGGGTTTTAGAGAGGGTTTTGAAAAAGGAAAGGCTCATTTTGACTATGTAAGGGAGAAGTTTAACCTGAAAAAAGAAGAAATGACCTTCGTTGGAGATTCCCTGAAGGATGCGGAAAAGGCATTTAATTATGGTATAAATTTTGTTGGCATTTGTGGGACCTTTAAAAGAGAAGATTTCCTTAAAATTAGACCTGATATTGTAACAATTAATTCTATAAAGGAACTATTATATTTATGAGAGCGATAGTATTGGCTGCAGGCACAGGCAGCAGACTTGGAGAAATAACTAAGGCAAGAACAAAAGGCATGGTCCCTGTGAGAGGGAAAAAGCTCATAGACTACTTGCTTGATTTTCTTGGAAGGGATTTTTTTGATGAGATAATAATTGTAGGTGGTTTTTGCTATGAAGATCTGAAAACTCATGTGGATAGCTTTGGCTATAAAAACGTGAGAGTCATAGAAAATAAAGAATATCTTAAAGGTAATATCTTTACTTTAAAAAGAGCATTGAGTGAGTTCTCTGGCGATTCTTTTTTAATCACAAATGTAGATCATATATATCCACCTGCAATGTTCAATAAGATGAGGGAATCATTTAGAGATATAACTGCTATGTGCGATTTTGACAGAAGTCTTGGCAATGATGACATGAAGGTTAAACTCACTTCAGATAAAAGGGTTAAGGCAATAAGCAAACAACTGACTGATTTTGACTGTGGCTATATTGGCATGACCTATGTAGACTCTTCAAGGGAAGGCCTTTACAGAGAAATGATCTCTAAGGTTATAGATCGCTTTGGAGAGAAGGCTGTTGTCGAAAATATACTTCAAATACTTGCAGAGACTGGTGAATTTGCTCCATATATTTGTGATCTCTCTGGTTTTGGCTGGTATGAGGTCGATACCGAAGAGGATTTAATGAGAGCTGAAAAAGGACTTGAAAATGATTCAAATTTTAGTTAACTTGAGGTTGTATGTCAGATAAAAAATTGGTTTTTTATGGCAATGAAACTCTTGCACAAGTTGCAGAGCCTGTATCTAATATAGATGGTTCAATTATATCTCTTATAGATGAGATGTTTGAAGTAATGTATAAGGAGCAAGGGATTGGCCTTGCAGCTCCTCAGATAAATGTCTCTAAGAGAATTTTTGTGGTAGATATTGGTGATAAGAGGGTCAACAGAATTGCCCTGATAAATCCAGTGATAAAAGAATTTTCTGATAAGATAGAGCCCTATGAGGAAGGTTGCCTTTCTCTTCCTGGTATAAATGCGGATGTATTGCGACCTGATGCTATCTTGATAAGTGGAATAACCCCAGAGGGCTCAGAGGTAGAGATAGAGGCAAGGGGATTGCTTGCAAGAGTTTTTCAACATGAGTATGATCATCTCAATGGTATTCTCTTTATTGATAGAATAGAGAAATACATAAAAGATGAATTAAAGCAAGAGTTAAAAAAAATTAAAAAGATGAGTAAAAAAGCAGGTTAAATGAAAGTTGGTTTCTTTGGAACGCCAGATATAGCTGCTTATGTTCTTGAATTTCTCTGTAAGAAATATGAAATTGTATTTTTAGTAGCCTCTGAGGATAAGCCCTGTGGTAGGGATCTTAAACTTAGCGAATGTCCGTCAAAGGAGATTGCTAAATGTAAAAATATTCCAGTGCTGCAGCCTTCAAAGCTTAGATCTGAGGAGTTTATAAATACATTAAAAGCTTTTGGTGCAGATATATTTGTAGTTGTGGCCTATGGAAGGCTTATACCTCCAGAAGTATTTACAATGCCACCACTTGGAACAATCAATCTTCATCCTTCTCTTTTGCCTCTGTATAGAGGTGCTGCTCCTGTGCAGTGGGCGCTTTTAAATGGAGATAAAGAAACTGGCATAACAGTTCAGATGATCAATGAGGAACTGGATGCAGGGGATATAGTTCTTCAGGAGAAGCTTAAAGTTGACGAGAATATAACAAGAGGTGAGTTGGATGAGATAATTTTTCCTCTTGGTGCAGAGCTTGTGGCAAAGGCTATTGATTTACTTGGAAGCGGTAAGGCAAATCTCATAAAGCAGGATCATTCAAAGGCGACTTATTGTAGCAAGATTGATAAAGAAACGGCACATATAAAATGGTCAAGAACTGCTCAGGAGATACATAATCAGGTGCGAGCATTAAACCCAAAGCCTGTTGCCTGGACCACCTTTAGAGGACAGCACCTTAAAATATGGAGAAGCCTTATTTTTAGAGAAGAGAAACTATCACTTAATCAAGGTGAAATTTTGAGATATCAGAAAAAAAGGCTTTTACTTGGCACAGGTGATGGCATTTTGGAGATTCTTGAATTGCAGCCAGAGAACAAAAAGAAAATGGATGCACTGGCATTTATAAATGGATATAGGTTACAAGAGGGGGAGAGTTTTCTCTGATGTCCTATAAAGATCGTAACATAGATCGAAAGAGAATGAGGCGAACTTCAACAAAGTATGAATATTCTCAGGACTTTCTGACAGAGGAGATCTCAAGAGAAAAGGCAAAGGCTCGACAGCTTCGCAATTCCTCATGGTGGAGGAACAAAATTTCCTCTGGAAAATGTTATTATTGCGGAAGAACTTTCAACCCTGCAGATCTTACTATGGATCATAAAATACCTCTTTCCCGTGGAGGCAAGAGTGAAAAGATAAATCTTGTCCCTGCCTGCAAAGAGTGCAATAACAAAAAGAAGTATATGCTCCCCACAGAATGGGATGACTATATGGAAAGCCTTAAGACGCAGAACACTTAATTTTCTTGGAGAGAGTTAATGCCAGAGAACAGATTGTTGGAGCCAGGGGATGTTTTATTCATGCAGTGGGAGGAACCTTCGGATTTTTTCATATTGCAAGATGGAGAGCTTGAGATTTTAAGCGCTCCTCAAGAATTTATGGGCCTTGATAGCTCTATTATTTTAGATAAGTCTGTTAGGATATGCACAATTAAAGGCAAGTCAATGCTTGTAGGTTTTTCTGGCGCTCTGACTGACTCTTATATAAGCTCAGCAAGGGCTTTGACAAAGTGCAATGTAGTTGCCTATAATTTGCCATCTGCTGGAATAAGAGCTTTTGCAGAAAAGGATCTTTCAACAACTGTGAATATGCTCAGGCAGATATTCAACAATTATACAATTGCAAAAAATTCATTAAATAAAATTCAGTCCTTTTGTGCAAGGATCTCTCAAATAGAGGATAATCTTTGCCTCATGTATAACGCCATCTCTCAAGGTGAAGGGTCAGATCTCTTGAACAAAAGAGCAGATGCCCTTGGGGAGACTTTTAGTTTTAATAAAGGGCTATTTCCTGATTCTTTTTCCATAGATTTTTTGATTGAAGATAGATCTCGGTTTCTGAAAAAAAATTATAATATTGACTTTGGTGATAATGTATCTGCTGATTTTCTTGATCTGGCAAAGCGCTTATTAAAGATAAATCCCCAGACTTTATCTGATGTAATAAAATCAGATCCAGAAATAGCTATTTCATTTTTTTCTGTTTTTTCTTCTTCTATCAATAAATTACAAAACCAGATTGTTAATCTAAAGGAAAAAGTAAGAGAAAAGATTATATCCTTTTTTGAATCTGAGGATTCACCTATTTATTTTTTGAAATCAGGCGGCATGAATCGCTGGCTCTCAACTGGTAGAGTGCCTTCTGATTTTTTTAAAAATATGATAAAACTCATTGAAAAGCTCAATGTTGTATGCTCTGAGCTTTTTGGTGATGACATGAGCGTTTTTTCGCCCTCATATTATGATTTTATTTCTTCCCTTGATAAATCGCTGCAAACTAAATCTACCAGAGAAGAAGATATTTCTATGGAAGCGATTCCATCTAAAGAAGAGATCTCTGCACCAAATGTTATATCAACTGGATTGCAAAAGTCCATATATCAGATCTTTGAGTTTTCAATGGTTGATAAGGAGTTTCAGAATCGCCTTTTAAAATTGCTCAATGATTTTAAGAATCTAAAAAATCCACTTAGTGCAGAATCAGAAGAAAGAAAGGTCAGGCGCCATATCACTCAACTATACTGGGAGTTATATAAACAGGTCTTTGCTCGCAGCAAAAAAGAAAAAACAATTCCAAGAGCAGTTAAGTTGATGCTCACCTTTGGTTTTCTGGATGATACGCTTTTAACTCAAGATGAGGTTTCTGAGCTTAATGAGTTAGCCAGAATAAAGGAGAGGGAGGTTTCTATCCCTATTTTACTTGAGTATGAGTTTTTATCAAAGATCTACTCTGGAGCAGAGGAGCCAAGTATAACAGAAATGGGTTTGAATTATGAGGCCTTTTTGCGTGAGCAAGAAAAATATCAGAAAAAAGGCAAGGCCTTGAGCGAACGAGAAGATTCTGATGATATTAATCTCAACAAAACACTCCATGAGATTCAACAAAGGCTTGCAAGTGCCTCTGCTGTGTGTTCTGGAAGTACTGCTACAGCATTTCCAATACTTTGTAGTGATCTTATCCGCGGAAGTCTGCGCAGCATGTATCAATCCAAGTCTAAGGTGGAGGCTTTGATAAAATCTATTACTGATGTTGATTTTTCCTTATTTTGGCGAGAGACTGTACTTAAGTTAGACTCTGCCCGTGAGATTATCAAAGAAGAGGTGTTCCCATATTTTGTACTGCTGCCCATTGCTGGGACAAAGACATTTATGTGGCAGGAACTTTCTGGGACAAATAAAAAGTCCCGCGGAAGAATTATGATCCCTATTTTATTTAGCGGAGACATAGAGAAGAGCCTGATGCACACTTTTGCATGTTTTAGATGGGAGCTAAATCGAAGTATAAAAGGAGCTATGTGGGCAGATCCTATTGAGGGGGGTTTAACTGGAGAGTATTTTGATTATGTAAATACTTTTAAAAAGAATTCAAAGCTATCTCCAGAGATGAAGGAGAAAATTGCTTTGAAGTTTAAAACTCTCAGGACAAATAGAGATAGATTTGCCGATGATTATATACTTTGGGTTGCTTACGAAAAAGATGGAATAATGAAAGTCAATAATGTTGTAAGGGAGATATTCTTTAAGCATATGCCTTTTAGAAAAAATATAAGAGACCAACTGGAAAATATGCCAGCCTTTAACAAATTTGCCACAAGATACAATAATATAAAGATGAGAGAAATAGCCTCATATGAAAATAGATTCAAGAAATATATGGATGAGAATGGGAAGTATCCAAAGCCTATAGAAGACTTTATGAATTTTTTGAAGATGTAAATCAAAAAGGTGTTTGAGGAGCTTATTTTTATGAAGAAGTCTACAAAGTATGGATTTAAAATTATTCTTTTATTTTTATTTTTAACAGCCTGCGCTACAGCACAGGAAACAGGGAAGTCAACTGTAAAGAATAACTCTATTCCTGTTGAAAATCAAGTAGTTGTAAATAAGGGTGTAAATTATGAGGACTATCTGGTTGATATAAAATCCTATTCTACAAACGGTGGTTATTATCAAACAAAGTATAAAAAAGAGATTATTTCGATATTAAAAAATTTATCAGATAAAGAGGGCCTTCAAATTGTTCGCAGTAGCGCTGGATTTTATTATGATAAAAAATCGAAAAAAACAGATATGCTTTTTTTTGGTTTTGATACAAGCTTAAAAAAGGAAAATAATCTTGATTATGGAACTTTTGCCCTTGAGGTCATCAGAGAAAATCTACCTGCAATTCTTGAAGAAATTTTTAAATATGGGTTTGTTCAGTCTGAGTCTGAGATTGTTGGCGTTGTGATTGGCTTCAGATGGTATGACGCTGGAGATGAAGTTGTGAATATATGGATCAAGAAAGAGGATATCTTGCTTTTCCTTGATGAACGGCTTACTGCCAATGAGATGTATCAGCGCAGTACTGTAACAAATAGTTCTGGTAGAGTTATACTCCTTCCAATATAGAAGCTATTGCCTGGCAGAGCTTTTTTATTTCCATCATTGTGCCTATTGATATGCGGACATACTCTGATTGAATTGGTCCAGAAAAATAACGGATTAGTATTTTTTCTTCTTTGAGCTTTTCATATAGCATCTTTGAATCAATGGAGGGATGCTTTGTGAAAACAAAGTTGGCTCTTGATGGAATTATTTCAAATCCCATGGAGCTGAGCCTTTCTTCCAGATATTCTTTATTGTTTCTCAACATTGAAATGTTGTATTCGAAGGAACGAGTATCAAGCAGTGCAGCCTCTGCCCCAGCAAGAGCCAGAGCATCAACATTGTATGAATCTTTAATTTTTAAAAGCCCTTTTATGATATCGCCATTGGCAATTGCAAGGCCAACACGAAGGCCTGCAAGGGAATATGATTTTGAAAAGGATCTTGTAACTATAATATTGTCATATTCATTTATTAAGCCTATGGCAGAACCACCATAAAAGTCAATATAGGCCTCATCTACGACAAGTAGTCCTTTGAAGTTAGTTAAAAAGTGCTTTATCCTTGCAGTGGAAATATATGTGCCTGTAGGATTATTAGGATTAGCTATTATTACCATATCGTATTTTTCTTCTAAGAATTTATCCATGTCAACAGTAAGGCTTTTGTCCATAGCAATTTTTTTAAATTTTATTCCATTGCCCTGAGCCAGAGTATCATAGAGTGCATAAGATGGATATGGGAATGCTGCTAATCCTGTTTTTTCTATAAATCCACGGAAAATTAAGGTAAATATTTCATCAGATCCGTTTCCAACAAAAATATTTTCTGGACTTATGTTGTTTTGCTCTGCAAATATGGCTCTGACCCTTGAGGCCTTTGAATCTGGGTATCTCCTGAGATTTGGAGTGACATTTTCGATAATGGCCTTCATGACTTTTTCAGAAGGGGGGAAAGGGTTTTCATTTGTATTAAGCTTTATGTATTCATCAAGATTTGATGGCTGTTCCCCAGGAATGTATTCATCCATTGATCTCAGTGTTGAATTCCAGAATTTCATAAACTCTCCATGATTTTATTTTAATGAGCGAGCCCAATTATATCAGAAATTGCTGATATTTTATTTTCTATCATGTAATTTTGCAACTCATCAAGTATATTTACAGAAATAGATGGCTCTATGAGATTTGCAGTTCCTATTGAAATTGCACTTGCCCCAGCCATGATAAATTCAAGTGTATCCTCAAGAGAGGATATGCCACCCTGGCCTATAATTGGGATCTTTATTTTTTCATAGACCTGATATACTATGCGAACTGCCATTGGCTTTATTGCTGGGCCGCTTAAGCCTGCCACCTTGTTGTTAAAATGAGGTTTTCCTGTTTTTATGTCTATCTTCATCCCAAGAAATGTGTTTACAGCAGAAACTGCATCTGCTCCCAGTTCTTCGGCAGCTATGGCAAAAGATGCGACATCTGTGACATTGGGTGAAAGTTTTACAATTAGCGCACAACTTGTGGCTTTACGTGCTTTTTTTATAAGATCACAGAAAATTTCCATATTTGTTCCAAAGGCCATTCCACCCTGCTTTACATTAGGACATGAGACATTGAGCTCCACAGCATCAATTCCCTTTGTGTTGGATAGGATTTTGCACAATTCAATATTTTCTTCTATTGTGTGGCCAGCAATGTTTGGAATTGGCGTTGCTCCTTTAGATAACAAGAAGGGGAGTTTTTTATCCAAAAATTCTTCAACGCCAACATTTTCAAGCCCTATGGAATTAAGAAGTCCGCTTGGAGTTTCAAGAACTCTGTTTCCATAGTTTCCTTTCCGAGGCTGCAAAGAGAGTCCTTTTGTAAAAATTGCTCCAAGGCGTGAAATATCAAAAAAAGTATTCATCTCCTCGCCATAGCCAGCTGTGCCAGAGGCCACAGTTATGGGATTTTTCAGTATCAGATCCCCGATTTTTATCTTAGTATCCAAATTTATCTCCTCAAGAATATGAGTATTTTACAATAGGAATTCCTCTTTTACGTCAATTAAATATTTTTTAGAGAGCTATTTTTGGTAAATTAATTTGACAATTGAGGCGCAAAAAATTAGGGGTCAGAGCATTGAATTTGAATTAGGGGTCAGAGCATCTTATGAATGAAAAAATATTTTTAGCCTTTGATATTGATGGAACAATATATGATGCTGGAGATATACTGGAAGAGGCTTTTGCTGAGGCTATCCTTTTATGCACAAAGCAGGGATTATGTAAGGAAAGTGTTTTGCCATCAAAAGAATCTATTGTAGCCACACTGGGCTTTCCAATTGATAAGATATGCTCTATGCTATTTCCTCATCTTCCAAGGGAAACAAGGGATTATCTTGGGCAAAAATGGACAGAAAATTTAGTTTATCTTATAAAAGATAAAAAAGGAAAGCTTATTGAAGGAGTTGAAGAGGTTATTCCTCAGTTGTTTAATAGAGGTTATGAACTACTTGTTGCATCAAATGGGGTCAGAGCATATATAGAAGCAATACTTTTTACATATAATTTAACTCAATTCTTCAGCCCTTTTTCTTTATATGCAGAGGGTGACTTAAGCAACAAGAGTGAGATAATTGCTGAATATAAAAAAATTTTAAAATCATCAAAAATTATAATGATAGGGGATAGGATTACAGACCTTGATGCTGCAAGATTAAACAATTTGCCATTTATAGGTTGTGCCTTTGGACATGCAGGGGCAGAAGAGATTTCTGGTCAGAAGTTTATTGCAAGCAAATTTACAGAGATTTTAGATCTCATTGAATCAATTGTAAAAAGCAATAGCTGGTTTTTTATTTAAATTTAAGGTAATGTCTGATTCGGTAGGCAATCAAACATGTTTTCATGCATTTTAACTTTATCAGCATTTATTCCTTAAATTCTTTTAAAATAAAAATACTCTATTATCCCCGAAGCCTTCGGCTTTTGGGATAATAGTTTCTTGATTTTACACTAAAAATTATATTTAGGAATAATTGCTGAAAAAATTTTTTATTTAAGAGAATCTTTTATCTTTTGAGCAATTTTTTCTGCAGTGAATCCATAAAATTCAGCTACAGCCTCAGCAGGTCCAGATTGACCAAAGCTTTCCATTGTTATGAATATGGCATCGTTACCAGCATATTTTTCCCATCCCATAGAAATCCCTGCCTCCACAACAGCTTTTTTGGTTCCCTGGCAGAGAATGCTTTTTTTATAATCATCACTTTGGGTATCAAAAAGTTCCCAGCATGGGAAGGATACAACTCTTGCCTTGATACCCTGGTTTTGAAGCAATTTAGCAGCTTCAATGGAAACAGAAACCTCAGATCCAGAGGCAAATATGATAATGTCAGGATCTTCGCAGTTGTAGATAATATATGCACCCTTATTAAGATTTATTTCATGGGATGAATTTCGTTCGATAACAGGAAGATTCTGTCTTGAAAGAGCAAGGATTGTAGGTCCCTGGTGTTCAATGGCACAGAGCCATGCCTCCACTGTTTCAATGGCATCGCATGGTCTTATAACTCTGAGGTTTGGTATAGCCCTTGCAGCAGCTAAATGTTCCACAGGCTGGTGAGTAGGGCCATCTTCTCCAACAAAAATTGAATCATGGGTAAAGACATATATGCAATGCAATTTTGAAAGAGCTGCAATTCTCACCGCAGGGCGCAGGTAGTCCATAAACACAAAGAAAGTTGCAGAGAATGGAATAAATCCCCCATAGTAGGCAAGGCCATTTTGTATTGCAGCCATTGCATGTTCTCGAACGCCAAAGTGTATGATTTTGCCTGTTTTGCCATGTCCGCTTTCTGGGACATTTTTGACAAAGGTTTTGTTGCTTGGAGCAAGGTCAGCAGAGCCGCCTAAGAAGTTTGGGAGTTCCCTGTAAAGCACTTCTATAACTTTTCCACTGGCATTGCGCGTTGCAATTTTTTCTCCAGTTTTAAAAGATGGCATGAGTTCCTTTAGCCTGTTAGTGTCAACCTTAGAGAAAAAGCTATACCACTTATCTTTAAAGGTCTGTGAAGTCATTGAAGAGTTAAATTTTTCTTTCCAGGCGTTATAGACAGAGCGCTTTTCAGCCTTAACCCTGTTGAAGATATCATAAACCTCCTGTGGGACATAAAAGGAAGAGTCTGCAGGCCATCCTAAGATTTCTTTGCTTTTTTTAATCTCGTCAGCACCAAGTGGGGCTCCGTGTGTCTCCTCGCTTCCTTCCATTGATGAGCTACCCTTTGCAATTGTGGTTTTTGCTATTATGAGAGAAGGTCTGTCTGATACTTCTTGAGCTTTTTTGATTGAGTTTTCAATTTCCTCAAAGTTATGTCCATCAATCTCTTCCACATGCCAGCCTTGAGACTCAAACCTCTTTTTGATGTCTTCGCTAAAAGCTAGATCTGTTGAACCCTCTATGGTTATCCTGTTAGAGTCATATATGCAAATTAAATTTCCAAGCTTCATATGTCCTGCAAGAGAAGCAGCCTCTGATGATATTCCTTCCATCATACAGCCATCCCCTGCAAGTATGTATATGAAGTGGTCAAATATTTTGTTTTCTGAGGAGTTAAATTCTGACGCCATAAGTTTGGAGGCTATAGCCATGCCTACTCCATTTGCAAAGCCCTGACCAAGAGGCCCTGTGGTGGTTTCAACTCCAGGGGTGTGGTTAAATTCTGGATGACCTGGGGTTAGGCTGCCAATCTGTCTGAAATTTTTTAGATCATCCATAGTGAGATTATATCCAGCAAGGTGAAGCATAGTATATAGCAAAGCAGAGCCATGGCCTGCAGAAAGTATAAATCTGTCTCTATTGGGCCATAGGGGGTCAGAGCCTTCATAGTTCATAATTTTTGTCCATAGCACAGCAGCAATATCAGCGCAACCCATTGGCATTCCAGGATGGCCAGAGTTTGCCTTTTGGACTATATCCATAGATAGGCATCGTATTGTCGTTGCAATTAATTTTAATTCATCTTGAGTAATTGTCATTGGAATCCTCTCTTGTTATTATAATAAAAGCATCTTTTATCAATATTAATTATTCCTTAATCTTTATATTTTCCATGGAATAAAATATTCCAACATCCCAGAGGCCTTCGACGACCAATGGTATGTATTACAATAAAAGATATCTATAGGAATTATTACTGAGTTTTTATATAAAGAGCTTTTATAGTCATCAATTTTTTTATTTGTGCCATATTTTTTTATTTATTTTTATTTCTCTATGATTATTGTTAAGAAATAAATTGACAAGTTTTATAGATGTTTAATTTATAGTAAAACTCTAAAATAAGGAATTTTCATTATGCTTAAAAAAACTTTGCTTTTAACTTTTATTTTTATCGCATTTTCTTGCTCCAATAGCACTCCTTCTGGG
>MWCI01000006.1 GCA_002069965.1 Spirochaetes bacterium ADurb.Bin218
TGAATTTTAAAATATCATCTTTTACCATCTGAGCAAGGTCCCATAAGGTTGGAGCCTGCTTTACCCATGTGCCATGAAGTTTTTTTACATATTCATTTTTAAACACTGCCTTCCATGGTTTAATCAGCATGAGCTCATCCTTTACAGCCTCGATGTGATCTGCAGATAGAACTTGCGCTCTTTTGGCAGCATCATAGGCGCTGTCTTCAAAAATATCCCATCCAGCAAATTCAAGGTCCTTTAGATCTGCCAGTGGAACGAAGTCTTTGATGTTGACCTCTTTGGCATTGTCTCCCTTACCAACTCTAATCTTGCCCATTTGAGTAAGAGAGCCCACTGGGACAGAAAGCCCTTTACGGATAAGCATAACTCCAGCTATAAAGGTTGTACTTACAGCACCGAGCCCTGGAATTAGAACTCCAAGTTTACCTTCAGCAGGTTCTATATCTGTATTTTTAAATGTCACGGATAACTCCTTCTAAAATTATTTTCTAAGATAAAAGCTAAGGTTTTCTACATCTAAATAAGTATTAAGGCTTAAGTCAAGAAATTTTAAAATAAAAACATATAATCTAAGGTATTAAAAAAATGAAAAAATGGTATTTTTATAGCTATTTCAGCATTTACTTGACAAATTCAAAATTGATGAATTTAAATGACCTCATAAAACCATCTATTTTTAATCCGGTGGAAATTTTTATATATTTTTTGGAGCAATAAAATGAACAGAGAGACTGTTGATATTGATTGGAGCAACCTGCCTTTTGCATACGTAAAAACAGATTATAATATCCGATTTTATTACAAAGATGGAAAATGGTCTGATGGTGAATTAGTTTCTGATGAATATATAACAATGCACATGGCTGCTCCATGCCTTCATTATGGCCAGGAGGCCTTTGAGGGTTTAAAGGCCTTTGAAACAAAAGATGGAAGAGTTGTTGTTTTTCGTCCTTCAGAAAACTGGAAAAGGTTGCAAAAGACATCAGAGAGGATCTTTCTTCCTCCAATGCCAGAAGAGATGTTCCTTGAGGCAATAAGAAAGGTGGTATCTGCAAACAGGCGCTTTGTTCCTCCCTATGGCACAGGAGCAAGTCTATACATAAGGCCATTTCTTATTGGTGTAGGGGCGAAGGTTGGTCTTGGCCCTGCATCTGAATATATATTTGTTATATTTGTAACTCCCGTTGGTCCATATTACAAAGGAGGACTCACTCCTGTTAAGGCAATGGTAATAACTGGTTTTGATAGAGCTGCACCTGATGGAGTTGGCGACTGTAAGGTTGGTGGAAATTATGCAGCAGGTCTGCCTGGTGCTGATTACGCAAAGCATCATGGATATCCTGTGCCCCTTTATCTTGATCCAAAAGAGAAGAGATATGTCGATGAGTTTGGAACTTCAAACTTTATTGGAATCAAGGGGAAGAGCTATATAACTCCAAGCTCAAAGAGTATATTACCAAGTATAACCAATATGAGTCTTGCTCAAATTGCAGAAGATATGGGCTATAAAGTAGAGAGAAGGCCTGTGGATATTGAAGAGGTTCCATCCTTTGATGAAATTGGGGCTGTAGGCACAGCAGCTGTTGTTACTCCAATATGTGAAATCAACTACAATGGTAAAATTATGAAATTTGGCAAAGAAGACTCAGCAGGCCCTGTTATTAGTGAATTATACAAAAGGCTCACTGGAATTCAATACGGTGAAATTGAAGATAAATATAACTGGCTATTTGAGGTTAAGTAGGCTTAAGGGTTTTATTATTAAAGCTGCCATAAGAGTGTCTTTGTTAAAAATTAACTTAAAAACCTTTTTATGGCAGCCTCTTCATCATGGTATCAGTGTGAATTTGTAATCATTTTTGCCTGCAAAGCAAGATATTCTACAAGGGTCTGCTCAGATATTGCTCCCTGCTGAACAAGGATTATCCCGATGAGACCTCCCTCTTCTTTTTGAGTTTTTAGTGCCTTATCCAGTTGTTCTCGTGTAATAACTCCATTTTCAAGTAAGATCTCACCAAGTAGTGGTTTTGCCATATTTTCCTCCTTAAAAGTTACCTCTCAATTTAGGTAAATAATAATTTTACAATAATCTCTCAATGGCGCTTTTCCATAGATCGATTTGCTTATCTCTTTCCTGCTTATTCATAACAGGCTCAAATCTAACGCATACTTTATTTTCTGAGGCAATCTCATCAATACTTTTGAAAACACCTGTTGCAACTCCTGCAAGGTATGCAGCACCAAGGGCTGTTGATTCTCTATTTTCTGGAATCAAAACAGGCACACCAAGAATGTCTGACTGAAACTGCATCAAGAATCTGTTACTGGTTGCTCCTCCATCAACACGAAGCTCATGAATCTTCTTCCCGGTGTCCTGTTCCATTGCATGGATAACATCCATGGATTGAAATGCAATAGACTTTAAGGCTGCTCTTACGATTTGTTCCCTCGTTGTGTCCCTTGTAAGTCCAAATATTGCACCTCTTGCATCCATCTTCCAGTAGGGTGCACCAAGACCAACAAAGGCTGGCACAAAAACAACCTCATCCTCTTTGTTGAACTGAGAGTTTGCCATACCTTCGGATTCAGTTGCATTATCAAAAAATTTCATATAATCCCTGAGCCATTGCATTACAGCCCCACCAATAAAAACAGAACCTTCAAGGGCATAGATTGGATTTCCATAGTTATCAGGGGTAAGTGTTGTAAGCAGACCATTGGAGGATATAATAAAATCCTCTCCATTGTTTAAGAGCATAAAACATCCTGTGCCGTAGGTGTTTTTTGTTCCTCCTGGAAAAACGCAATTCTGCCCAACCATAGCAGCCTGTTGATCCCCAGCCATTCCTCCAATAGGAATCCCATCTGGAAGTCCAGGGAAGCCCAATGTTGTGCCATAGTTATATGCAGAGGGGTAGACCTCTGGTAAAATATTCATTGGAATGCCAAGAATATCACATAATTCATCAGACCATTTTTTTTGCTTGATATCAAATATAAGAGTTCTTGAGGCATTTGTAAAATCAGTGGCATGGACTTTGCCTCCTGTGAGATTCCAGAGGATCCAGGTGTCAATAGTTCCGAATTTGAGCCTGTCGTTTTTTGCAAGAGTTCTTGCCTCAAGGACATTATCAAAAAGCCACTTAATCTTTGTTCCTGAAAAATAAGCATCAATTACAAGGCCTGTCTTTTCTCTGAATTTGCTTTCATATCCAAGGCTTTTAAGTTGATTGCATATATCAGAAGTTCTTCTGCATTGCCATACAATAGCCTTATGTATTGGCTTGCCTGTAGAGGAATCCCATAACAAGGTGGTTTCCCTTTGATTTGTTATGCCAATTGCTATTGCAGACTCTGGATTTAAATTGCCTTTTTTTATGGCCTCTGGTATAAGAATCTTTATTGAATCCCATATCTCAAGAGCATCATGCTCTACCCATCCAGATTTAGGAAAGTATTGAGGGAACTCTCTGTAAACGTTAGAAAGGACTTTTCCTCTTTCATCAAAACAGAAAACGCTATTGCCAGTTGTACCAAGGTCTATAGATATTATATATTTTTTATCCTCCATGAATAACTCCTTTTAAATCCGTAAATTATAACCAGTAACAGACTTACTCTTTTCTATTATTATAAAGTTTTAAATTTTTATGTCAAATAATTAAACTATCTAAAAAATATTTTTTGCTGCATTTTAAGTTTTTTAAAAAAGCTCTTGCCATAAATATATAAAATCTTAACTTATAATCACTTGATCTTTTATAAAAGGTAAAATATGCTTTCCAATATATTCAAAGGCAAAGAACCAATTTTTGTTGCAGAGATAGGTCTTAATCACAATGGCAACATTGATGAGGCAATCGCTATGATTAAGGCAGCAGCAGAATGTGGAGCAGATGCTGTAAAGTTTCAGACCTTTATTCCTGAGCTTATGGTATCACCCTTTGCTTCTTCAATGTTGAATGAAGAAGCTTTTATGAAAAAAGACTATGACACAATAAATTTTTTTAAAAAATTTACTTTTTCAAAAGAAGAGTGGCTCAGAATACAAGAGGCAGCTAAAAAATATAACGTTGAGTTCTTCTCTGCAGCATTTGATATCCCCTCTGTGGAACTCCTTGAAGAGTTAAATGTCAGGCTTTATAAAATTGCTTCCTCTGAGGTTACAAATATACCTCTCCTTGAAAAAATAGGCCACACAAAAAAGCCAGTGATTATGTCCACTGGAATGGCCTGTGAGGAGGAGATATTATCTGCAATTGAAACTCTCTCAAAAAACGGCACAGGGGATATAGTTTTGCTTCATTGTGTTTCACTTTATCCACTTGAAGACTCTGAGGCAAACTTAAGAAGAGTCTTATCTTTAAAAGAAAAGTTTAAACTTCCAGTAGGATTATCAGATCACAGCAGAGATCACTATGCTGCAATGATAGCCTCTGCCTTTGGTGCAGTTGTTATAGAAAAGCATTTTAAACTACATAGTAAACATCTTTGCCCTGATAGTGAGGTTTCCCTTGAACCAGAAAGCTTTTCAGAGATGATAGCCCTTGCAAGGAGAGGATTTGCTCTTGCTGGCAGCGGAGAGATTAAGACTCAAGGCCGGGAGTGTAATACTGCCAGAGGTGCCAGGCGAAGCCTTTTTGCTGCAAAAAAAATTCCTGCAGGAAAAGATCTTTCAATGGATGATGTCATTGCTCTCCGGCCTGGGACAGGGATACCTGTGCAGGAAATATATAAATACAGGGGTAAAAAAGTTTTGACAGATATTGATGAGGGTTTACCTCTCAAGGGTGAATATTTTGAACAGGAGCAATAAATGATGCGCAAAAGAAAAGTGATTGCACTGCTTGTGCTTTGCCTGGCTTTGACTCAGTGCACAACATGGTATAGACTTACAAGAAAAGACAGCAAACTCTGGAATCAAAGTGATATTGCTATTCTTACCTCAGTTGCAGAGGCAATAGAATTTAGAGCTGGTTTTGATCCGTATTTAGATTTAGATTATATCTACATGGCGGGTAACTTTACAAAAGAAGAGATAGCAGTAAAAGAAAAAAAGTTGAAAGAGGTTATAACTTCATTTAAAAGTGAAGATGTAATTGCCTTTTACGAAAAAGTTTTTTCCATTGTTGAAATTTTGAAATGGTATGCCGAAGATTATAAAAATGATGAAGAATGGAATGAGGCAACTTACATAGAAAAATATCTGTTACCAGATACAGAGAAATTTTCTGAAATGCTTGAAAAAAATATCATCATAATAAATCCTGATTATTCAAAAATTATTGAGGAGAGAAAAAGAGTCATCAAAGACAGAGTCAAAAAAGATCTGGATTGATGCTTTGTTAGTTATCTATGAACAGAGTCATAATAAAATTAAGCATTATCTTTACAATAGTTCTCACTTCTTTAACCCCACTTTTTTCACAAACAAAGGGGATGTATGTTTTATGCTATCACACCTTTGGGGATAAAAAAGATCCATACACTCTGGCTTACTCTACACTTAAGGTTAATTTAGAAAGCCTTAAAAGGGCTGGATATAAATTTGTTAGCTTCGAAGATGTTGTATCAGGAAATATAGAGGGAACAAAAAACATATTGGTGACCATTGATGATGGAAATAAGAGCGTATATGAAGCTTATTTTTCGATTATGAAGCCTCTTGGCATAAAGCCAGTTCTTGGAATATATCCTGCGATAATAGGAAGAGTCCATTATGCATTAACATGGGAAGAGCTAAGAAGGCTATCGGCAGAGGGTTGCTATATTGCATCCCATGGGTATCATCACATGTTTTTGTCTGAAAAGTATTCAAAGGAAGAACCTGAAAGCTTTAAAAAAGAAATATATTATTCTAAAAAAGTTCTGGAAGAAAAACTTGGCCGCAAGATAGAGGCAATGGTCTATCCCTTTGGAGTTTATAGCAACATTGCAGTTGCGGAGATGAAAAATGCAGGATACAAATATGGACTTTGCCTTACACAGAAAATGGCTTATCTTCCCTTTGAAGATAGCTTTGCAATACCTCGATATATGATCACAAAGCCAAATCAGAAGGGGCTGATGGCTTTTTTTGCAAAGAAGGCTCAGGAGAGTCATAATGTATCTACTTTAGAAGATTCAAAAAAAGAAAATAGCCCTAAAGCAGCAAAAAAAAATGTTGATATTGTCTCTCTTCAAAACTATCCCCAAAGAATAAGCAAGATGGTGGCAAATGATATTATATTTATGCCAGATAATAAACAATCAGAAAAGCCTAAGAACAAGAAACATATAACAAAGTCCAGAAGCAACTTTAAGCCCTATATTCATAGTGCAGCAGACTTAAAGAGAATTAAAAAAGAAAGCAAAAAGGATGTTACTCCTTCAAAAAAAATCTCTGACCAAGAATTAAACAGAAAAACTACAAGACATACATTTTTTAGAGAGCTTAAAGAAAAACTATTTGATATTGAGAAAGAACTTACAGCTTATATCCATTCTTTTATTGATCTTGCAGCGACAAAAACCGCTTTTGTAAGAGACAGAATTGTCTCTTTCTTTTCTTGATGTCTTTTAATTTTGCAGTAAAAGATAGTGCTAATTTCAAATAAAATTCAGTAATAATTCCTGAACTTCTTTTAAAATAAAAATACTCTATTATCTCCGCCGACTTTGACGGGAATGATATTTTCTTGATTTTACACTAAATATTTAGGAATAATTACTGAATAAAATTTATACTTTTCCTTGACAAGGTCTCTTTTTCGGTTTAATTCTGGAAAAAACATCAGGGGGATATTATGAGACTTGGAATTGATGTCGGGGGGACTCATACTGATGCTGTAATTGTTGATCAGGCAAAGGGAGTAATAGCAAAATATAAAGTGAAAACTCTTAAAGAGGATCTCCTTGGAACAATAATACATTCCCTTAAAGAGATAACCGCAAATCAGGATATATCAAAAATTACAAATGTAAATTTAAGCACAACACTGTCTACAAATGCAATTGTAGAAAACAGGCTGGAAGAAACAGCACTATTTCTGTCATCAGGACCTGGTATTGATCCAGAAAATTTTGCAATAGGTAATAATACATATATCATAAATGGTTCAATAGATCACAGGGGAAGTGAGGTTTTAGGCCTTGACAGTATTCAACTCAAAAAATCTTTAAAGGAGTGTGCAGATAAAAACATAAAGGTCTTTGCTGCTGCAACTAAATTTTCTACAAGAAATAATAAACACGAGCTTACTATCAAGGAGGCTGCAATACCCTTTTGCGATTACATAACCATGGGGCATGAGATATCTGGTCTTTTGAGTTTTCCGCGGCGAGCAGCAACTGCTTATTATAATTCTGCTGTATGGAGGATTTATAATAATTTTATAAACTCAGTTATAGACGCCATGGCAAATATTGGGATTAAGGCTCCCCTGAATATTTTGAAGGCAGATGGTGGAACAATGCCTCTTGAAATATCACGAAGAGTTCCTGTTGAATCAATACTCTCTGGGCCTGCTGCAAGTATCATGGGAATAATTGCTCTGTGCAATATAAAAGAAGACTCAGTGATACTTGACATAGGGGGAACAACTACAGATATAGCAATTTTTGCAGCAGGTTCTCCTCTTGTAAATAGGGAAGGTGCAGCACTTGAGGGAACCCCAACCCTTGTGAGATCCCTTGAAAATAGATCTATTGGCATAGGTGGAGACTCTGCAATAAAAATAGAAAACGGTAAGGTTGTAACAGGTCCAGAAAGATTTGGTCCTTGTATGGCTGATGGTGGCAATATGCCTTGTCTTATAGATGCTTTGAATTTTAAGAAAATTATACAATATAACAATAGGGATGCCTCAGAAAGAGGAATTATAGAACTTGCAAAGAAAAATAAATTTAAAGCTGATCATCTTGCTGATGCTGCAATAAATTTTGCTGCAGAGAGAATAAATGCAGAAATTGAAAAAATGCTTTTTGAGCTAAATAGCAAGCCCGTTTATACAATACATGATATGATACATGCTGAAAAAATTATTCCCAAAAAGATTTATATAATAGGCGGCCCTGCTAAAGCTCTGGCAGATGTTTTAAGTGGAGATATTGAGATACTTGTTCCAGAGGACTATGACGTTGCCAATGCAATAGGGGCGGCTCTTGCAAGAACCACTTTTGAAACAGAGCTCTTTTGCGATACAGGCAAAGGGAAGATGATTATTCCAAATATCAATGTGGAAAAAAATGTTACAAGGCAATATAACCTTGATGAAGCTATATCTGATGCTAAGACCTTCACAAGGGAATATCTTAGAAAGCATGGAATAGATATAAACCTTGATGAGCTCACAATAACAGAGGCAACAAATTTTAGGATGATAAATGATTTTTATTCAGCGGGCAATGATATAAGAGTCAAGTGTCAGATGAAGCCCAATGTAGTTATGTATTTACACAAATGAGAGGTGTGTTATGCTCAAAGCAAAAAATAAATTGGGGCTTATATTTTTCCCGGCATATGACTGGGCCATATCCCCAACTCATCCAGAGAGAGAAGAGAGATTGCTCTATACTCAAGATCAGTTAAAAGAAGAGGGAATTTTTGATGTTGAGGGGATAGTTGAATTAAAGCCTGATATTGCAACAGATATAGATGTTATGAGAACTCACTTTTGCTTTCCAGATGTTGAAAGCGTTACAACTCAATCCCATCTCATCTCAGCAGGTGGAGCCATAAGGGCAGCTCGCGCTGTTCTTGATGGAGAGGTAAGTAGCGCCTTTGCATTGGTGAGACCTCCAGGGCATCACTCTATGAAGTGTGTTCATGGTAATAGAGGTTTTTGCAATATAAATAATGAAGCAATTATGATTGAGTATATACGGGAGAATTACAATATACGTAGAATTGCCATAGTGGATACTGATTGTCATCATGGCGATGGGACACAGGATATTTATTGGCATGATCCTGATGTTCTCTTTATATCACTGCATCAAGATGGAAGAACTCTCTACCCAGGAACAGGGCATCTCAGAGAAAATGGAGGGCCAGGAGCAAAGGGAAGAACTATAAATATTCCTCTTCCACCTCATACATCAGAAGAGGGCTTTCTCTATGTAATTGATGAAATGGTGTTGCCCATACTTGAAGATTTTAAACCAGATTTAATTGTTAACTCTGCAGGTCAGGATAATCACTACACAGACCCCATAACCAATATGAATTTTACAGCTAAGGGTTATGCAATGCTAAATGATAAGCTAAAGCCTCATATTGCAGTGCTTGAAGGTGGATATTCTATTCAGGGAGCTCTGCCTTATGTAAATTTGGGAATTGTCCTTGCTATGGCTGGGATTGATTATTCCCATGTGAAAGAGCCAGATTATGATATAAGATATCATCCTCAGGATGAGGAGATTACTGCTTATATAAAGAAACTAAAAAAGGAAGTCCTTAACAATTATTTTTCTCCAATGCCAGATTATATGAGGGCGTCACCTGGAGAGTTTACAGTTCGGCACAAGAACATATATTATGATACAGATGGTATTCATGAAAATCAAAAAGAGCAGATAAAGACATGTAAGAATTGCAGAGGCCTTCTTGTAATAGAATCATCATCAAGTGTCAATCCACCATCAGCAGGGATTGAAATTCCAGTTGATGGATGCTCAAAGTGCAAAAAAGAAGGCTATGCTCTTATGGAGAAGATGTGGAAGAGTAGAGAGTTTGTTACAATTCAAATGACAGATAGAGTAGATAAGCGATATTTTAGATACAGCCAGTATTAACCTGGCTGTATCTAAGGTTTTTAAAGTATAAAAAGCATTTCCCAGTATTTTGGCATTGGCCATAGCTCATCATCCATAATGGTTTCAAGCTCATCAACAAGCTTCCTGAGCTCATCCATCTTGGTCTTAACACTTGCACAATAGACATCTGCTTTTTCCTGCTCATCTTCAATTCTTTTTGCTGCCTCTGCTCTGGATTTAAGATCTGCAAGCCCGCTTTGAATGTGAACTATAAGAGAGCTTATCTTCTCCAGAAATATTCTTTGAGAATCAACAATATTATCAGATACAAGTCCTGATATTTGATTTATTGAAGAGGCAATATTTCCCTGAAAGATATAGGCTGCTGGCAGAATCTGAGAAGAAACCATATTATAAAAAGCATTGGATTCAATATCAATATTCTTTGAATATTTTTCAAGATGAATATGATACCTTGATGCAAGCTCAACCTCTGAGAGTACCTTGTATTTATCAAAAAGTTTTTTGGCTTTCTCTGTGTTATATGCCTTTAAAGCCTCTGGAGTTGTTTTGTAATTTGGTAGTCCTCTTTTCTCTGCTTCTTTGTGCCATTCTTCAGAGTAATTATCTCCTCCAAATATTACAGGTTTAAATTCTTTAATTTCTTCTCTGATTATTTCAAATATAGTTTTTCGTAAATCGGAAGTTCCTTTCTTTTCAATCTTATCAGCAAGTTCATCAATGCTCTCTGCAACTATTAAATTCAATACAGTGGCAGGAAAAGAGATTGACTGAGATGCCCCAACTGCTCTGAACTCAAACTTGTTTCCTGTAAATGCAAAAGGAGAAGTTCTATTACGATCAGTGTTATCTTTACTGAGAAGGGGTAAAGATGAAAGGCCAAGATCTATAATAGCTGCATCTGTTGCCTTGATGCTTTCGCCTTTTTCTATGGACTCAAGAATTGCACTGAGCTGATCTCCAAGAAAAACAGATATAATAGCAGGAGGTGCTTCATTTGCTCCGAGTCGGTGATCATTACCGCTGTGTGCTACAGATGCTCGTAGTATATCTGCATGCCTATGAACAGCCTTTAAGACTGCTGTAAGGAAAAGCAAGAACTGTATATTTTCAGTGGGAGTCTTTCCTGGATTCAGTAGATTTATTCCATCATCAGTTCCAATTGACCAGTTAAGATGTTTTCCAGATCCATTTATGCCAGAAAAGGGCTTCTCGTGTAATAATACAGCAAGGTTGTGTCTGCGTCCAACATTTTTCATTGTATCCATTAAAAGCTGATTGTGATCTGCTGCAATATTTGCCTCTTCAAAAATTGGGGCAATCTCAAACTGAGCAGGAGC
Source organism: Spirochaetes bacterium ADurb.Bin218 (assembly GCA_002069965.1). Taxonomy (GTDB): domain Bacteria; phylum Spirochaetota; class UBA4802; order UBA4802; family UBA5550; genus UBA5550. The sequence goes on from MWCI01000006.1 coordinate 11,100, forward strand.
AACCTCATTATGCCTTGTCTTTGCAGGAATTCCAAGCTTAAAGAGCTCTTCATCTAATTCGTGCATAAAGGACTGAATTCTTTCTTTGATGTTTCCAAAATACTGGTCCTCTAACTCCTGTCCCTTAGCAGGTGCTGCTCCAAGTAAGGTTCTCCCTGTAAGCACCAGATCCTGTCTATGCAAAAAATATTCCCTATCTATGCAAAAATATTCCTGCTCTGGACCACAGTTTGCAAAGACTTTCTTTGATGTGGTATTTCCAATGAGTTTGAGCAATCTCATGGCGCTATGATTGACAGCTCTTATAGATCTAAGGAGAGGGGTTTTCTTGTCAAGAGCCTCTCCAGTATAGGATATAAAAGCTGAGGGAATACACAAAGTAATAGCAGATCCATTTTTACGTAAAAAAGCAGGACTTGACATATCCCATGCAGTGTAACCCCTTGCCTCAAAGGTTGCTCTTATGCCTCCGCTTGGAAAACTGGATGCATCAGGCTCTCCCTGGACAAGCTGAGAGCCAGAAAATCTTTCTATGACCTCTGCATGACCAACAAATTCAATAAAGGAGTCGTGCTTTTCAGCTGTTGCCCCTGTTAATGGCTGGAACCAGTGTGCAAAGTGAGTGGCGCCATTTTCTATAGCCCATTCCTTCATTGCATGAGCCACAGCATTTGCAGTATCAATATCAAGCTTGCTATTTTCCTCTATGCAGGAAAGCAATTTCAGGTAGACAGACCTTGGGAGTTTAGCCTCCATGACTTTTCTGTTGAATGTATATTCACCAAAAAAAGTAGAAATAGGTCTTCTATCCTTGTCATCATCTTCCAGAAAAAGTCTCCTTACTTTGGTATTGACTTCTCTTTTCATATATATCACCTCTTTTATAAGTTCTTTTTACTAAGAAACCATATTGCATAAAATATAGTCTCTGTCAAATTAAAGTTTTAGGCTACTTAACTAATTAACATACATGTAATACATCTTATTTATTATAATCTCTAAAAATGGAACAAAATTCATATTGAGATATTTTCAAGTATTAAAAACAAAAGTTTGTTACAGTCATGTAAAAGAGTTATAAATCCTAAAGAGAAGTGAAGTTAAATCTTTGTTAAATAATTTTAATTGACCTATGGAAAAGATCAATATCATTATTGTCCTTAGAAAAAAATAAGGGAATATTTTTTGAAAGGTAGAGTAGATACTTATAGTTTTAGTATAGCCACCTTGCAGGAGGATAAAAATGAAAAAAGAACTTCTTACAAATATTATTGATAATTTTTTTAACTGTAACAGATCGGAGATTCTTCAGATAATAAATGAACTCATAAATACACTCAAGGCAGAGGAAAATCTTTCATGTTTTGAAATAATGTCACGAAATTATGACACAGCTCAATCTAATCCAGAGATTCATTATATACCTGGAAATCTCAAGGATGCCAGAGATGCAATCTTTCCATATTTTTGGGGGACTGATGGATGGTATTCCAAGCTTCACATGGAAAATGTTAAGGGTCCTGCAAATTACGCATCTCTTATAGGAGCAATTGCCTGTTTACTTAAAAATCCAAACCTTTGTGTTGATACATACAGTCAGAGATCAAATGAACTGGAGCTTAAGGCAATAACCTCACTTGCAAATTTAGTTTTTTATCACACAAAAAATCCATGGGGAATTTTTACCATGGGTGGGACTATTTCTAACCTATATGGGGGAAAAATCGGCATAGAAAAAACTCATCCCAATGCGATGAAAAGAGGCCTCAGGGATGTTAAGCTTGCTGGGATAGTCTCAGAGGCTGCACATTACTCAAACGAGACTCTGGCGGGATGGCTTGGACTTGGAACAGACAATCTTTATTCTATACCAACAGATGAATCCTGCAGCATGGATTTGCAATTGCTTAGAGAAAAAATGGAAGAGATCTACAATGGGAAAACAACAATTGCCTTTGTCATAGCAACCTTTGGCAGTACAGATGCCTTTGGAATTGACGATATTAAATCTATAAGGCAGATAATAAACGAGGTAAGCGCTAAATACAATATGCCAGTACCTCAACTCCATGTGGATGCGGCAGCAGGATGGTCTCTTTGTTTCTTAAACGAATACGATTTAGAAAAAAATGAATTTGGACTTTCTTCAGAAGTGCTTTCTGTTGTTGAAAGATTGAGATATTATTCCATGGGAATTCAGGAGGCTGATTCAGTTACAATAGATTTTCATAAAATGGGTTGGGGACATTATCCAGCCAGTGCATTTATTGTGAACAATCGAGAGGACTTAAAATATCTCTTCAGGAGCAAGGAAGAGCTTCCATACTTTTCAGAGGCTGATTATAGGCACGATCCAGCTTTATTTACCCTTGAAACCTCTCGTCCTGCCATAGGACCTTTTTCTGTAATGGCAAGTTTAAATGGCATAGGACTTAAGGGCTATCAGATACTTGTTGCTCATTCCCTTGAAATGGCTGCACTGTTACGAAAAAAGCTTAATAACCTTGAATATTGTAAGGTAATAAATCAAAATTGCCTTGGCCCAAGTGTTGTGTGGTGGGTTTTGCCAAAGGGCAGGGATGCCTCAGTGATATATGAGAAGCTTGTAGCAGGAGAACTCTCAGAAAAGGAATACACAAGATATTTTTCTGAGATACATAGACTTTTTGAAAAAAGAAAAAACGTGCTTAATCCAGAAATAGATGCAAGCCTAAGTTTTACAACTGCAATGGGGTATAATCCCCATGGTATTGCAATACCTGCATGGAAGGGGGTATTTTTTAATCCAAAAACAGATGAGTCTGTTGTAAGGCAGATTATCAAAAGTATAGAGGAGTTGTAGCCATAAGGCGTTTTCTGAAATTGCTTATTTTTTTTATATCCTCAGGGGTTGTTCTGCAGCAACCCCCAATGAGCCTTGCCCCTTTATTATACCATTCCTGACTTGCCATAGAAAAGTCCACACATCTTTCTTGTTTTGTCCAACAATTGCATGTTGTATCAAAAATCTCACCTGAGTTTGGATAAACAATGATAGGTATTGTAGTATCTGTATTTGCCTCTTCAATAAGAGAGGATATAAATTCTGGATCAGAGCAGTTTATTCCCACTGCCGCAAGATTTTTATAGACTAATAAGGCTTTTACACAGTCGCTAAAAAGCTTACCATCTGGTATAGATTTTTTATCTTTTGCTGTAAAGGAAATCCAATAGTGTATGTTGTTATAGGACTTCATTATCTCTGCAACAGCAAGGGCCTCATCAAGACGGGGAAAGGTTTCAAAGGCAAGGAAATTTGCTCCTGCCTCATGAAGTAGCTCAATTCTGCTTTCATAAAAATTTCTGTAGTCAGCAAAAGTGAGAGTGTAATTTCCACTGTATTCAGAGCCATTAGCAAGATAGGCTCCATAGCATCCAATTGAAGCAGCTATAAAAGGGTATGGCCTGTAGGTTAACTGATTTTTTTCTATAAACTCATCAATGGATTTCAGTGCAAGAGTTACAGAGCTCTGAATTAATTTTTTTGCTTCCTTTACAGTGAAACCCTCAGAGACAAAGCCATCAATTGTTGCCTGATATGATGCAGTTGTTATGCAGTCTGCTCCTGCCTCAAGGTAGGAAAGATGAATATTTTTGATAGCATCGGGATTTTCAGAAAGAAGCTTAGCAGACCATAACCTGCTTTTGAGCTTAAATCCAGCACGCTCAAGCTCAGTTGCCAGAGCTCCATCAAGAATAACAAAGGGATATTCTTTTAGTATGTTTTTTATGTAGTTCATAATAGTTTTATTCCTTAACTTTTTTAGCCAGGAAATGCTTTAACTCAGCGGCTTTTTTTGCTGAGTGGTTACAGTAAAAATAATTTTTATAAATTATAAGTATAGTTTATAAATAAATCTTTGAAAAGTCTATAAAAATTGGGGATCTTTGCAAGTTAATGCCTTAACCTTCATATTGAATAACATATTTGAATATATCAGCCCTCTTTAGCTCAGGAAATGATAATATTATTTATTACAGTGAAAAGTATTTTTAAGAATTATTATTGAAAACTTTATGATGCTCTTATTGTATTTCAGGAGCATAACTTGAAATTTTTATTGACATTTGCCAAAAAAAGACACTAATTTAGTTTTAAAAAATAATCATAATAAAAGAGGTTTTTATGAAAAAAACAATTACCCTAATATTTGTAGGATGGGTAGTTTTTTTGTTTTCTGGCTGTACTCATCCACAGATAATTACTGCACAATATGTGGATAAACCAGTGATAGTTGGTCCCTATTGGAAGGTAGGTGGAAAACTTGAAAACTATGAAGAACTTAAAAAAAATAAGGAATTAAGAAAATTTAATTCTGAAGTTGAAAGAACCATAACCACTTCAACTCAGCAAAATGGAAGTTATCAAACAACCAACACACAATACTATAGTGTTGATGCAGATAACATAAGCAAAGACATACTTATGCAAAATCCATCGGATAATGAACTAATTTTGATAAAAAGATGCTTTCTTGGTTCCTACCTTATGCTTGCACCTGGAGGTTCTATAATTACTTCCTTCGGTGGAGTAGAAGGTGTAATTGCACCAAAGCCATAATCAAATTTAAGGAGATCTTTATGAAAAATTTAGCTAAAGCTATTGTATTCTTTACAATAATTTCCATATTCTTTCTGCTGACTGCCTGTGCTGGAGCAAGGGGTAGCATTGTTCTTAAAGATGTAAATCACCCTGTATCAATGTCTCCTTATATATATGATAAAAATGGGCAGGTGTTATCAATAAATAAGGGCCTTACATATAATGGTGGATTTTTGATAGAAAAAACATACTATGGAACATTTTATAGCCTTATAAAATTGTCTGGAGATGATGATGTAAATCAGCAGATCAATGATGCAGTAAAAGCCTCAAATTCCGATGCTGTAGTTAATTTGCATTATGTGGTAGATCAGGGAGGAACAAATGGTTGTTGCCCACTAACATGGCTTCCAATATGGCCAGGAACAGCTAAGGTTTTTATTATGGGCGACATGGTGAAAATATCAAAGGGGGGAAAATAATATGAATAACATAATATGCAAACTATTGATTTTATCTATTGGGCTATTGGCAATTGGTTGTGTAACAACTCCACCACCACCTCCAGAGATGACAGAGGCTGAAAAGGCTGTTATGTTAATTGAAGGATTTGATAGTAAGGATCTCCCAGAAATAAAAAGAATCATAAATACATGCACACCTGTTGGGGCTATTGAATATATACCAGGTCAGTATGTAGCTCGCAAAAGAGCTGTGGAGCTAAAGGCCAATACAGCCCATCTCTATTACTATGATGATTTAAGGCAAGCCTCTGTGGTTAGATTCTGGCAATGTAAATAATTTTAATTTCAGGTAAAATCAATGGAAAAACAAAATATGCCTTTTGTAAGAAAAAATTTTTTATTTTTCTCTCCTGTGGGACTTGCAGCTTTTTTGTTTATGCAGGCATGTGTCTCCACCCCACCACCACCACCGCCGCCAATGCCTGAGGAGGTGAAGCACATCAAGGTTGTTTACGGATGGCCTGTTACAAGAGAACTTGAAGAGACCTGTAAATCTGTAAGGATGGAAAAGGTATCTCGATACAATGATTGGTGGGCTATTCACCGTAGAGCTAAGGATCTAAATGCAAATACAATGCAGTTTGTTTATGAGTGCCAATATGATTGTGATGTCAGATTCTGGAACTGTGGGGAAAAATTTCTCCCTGATACACAAAAAGATGCTACCAAAATTTTTGGAGATCTCATTGGTAAGATAGATAAAATTCAGGGGAATGAGATTATAATTAGTGGAGAAAAAATGGCTGAAAAGGTCACCATGGGAAAAATTCTTGCTGTAGCAACAGAAAATGATATGGTCTATATTGAAGTAACTTTTCCTATGATGACTGTAGCAAAATGCAAAATTGTCAAAGGCTCAATGGCAAATCTAAAACCTGGATTGAAGGTTTATACTAAAGGCAAAAAGGATTAGAAATATATAGAAAACTCATCCTGTATAAAAAAACCTGAAGCTTTCGCTTCAGGAAACAGGAGAGTACAATGAAAAAGTTTACTTTTGATATTAAAGAACAAAAAAATTACCATAAGTTACAAAAATCCCGCAGAGTATTAAAGTTTTTTAGTAATTATTTCTAAATAAATTTTTAGTGTAAAATCAAGAAAATATCATCCTTGCAGCCGAAGGCTGAGGGGATGATAGATTATTTTTATTTTAAAAGTTTAAAAGAAGTTAAGGAATAAATACTGAAAGCTAAAAGAGGGGGAGGCAACCAAGCGGGAAACCCACCTGGTTGCCAATATATATTCAAACATGATTTATAAGCTTATGCATCTTGCTTGTTAGTTCTTCTCCAGATTCTCATCTTTTCTGCCTCAGAAATGAGCCACTCCCTAAAATCTGGATGAGCAATGTTTATTAAAGCCTCTGCTCTTTGCCATGTGGATTTTCCTTTAAACATGGCAACTCCATATTCTGTTATTACATAGTGAGAAATAGATCTTGGAACAGTAACTATAGCCCCTGGCTTTAATGTAGGGACAATCCTTGATTTAACTGTTCCATCTTTGTCTGTGTAGGTGGAGGTAATAGAAATAATTCCCTTGCCACCGGTTGAGTTAAAAGCTCCAAATATAAAATCAAGCTGACCACCTGTTCCAGAGACATGCCTCCATCCTGCTGATTCTGAGCAGATCTGAGTAAAGAGATCCACCTCAACAGCATTGTTTATTGCTGTAACCTTTGGATTAAGGCATATTATTCTTGGATCATTTACATAGTTAACTGGATAAGAAGCACATGTTGGGTTGAGATGCAAAAAGTCATAAAGCTTTTTGGTTCCCATTGCAAAGGTGTATGTCATCTTAAAGTGATCTATTTTCTTTTTGCTGCCTGTAACCTTGCCGCTCTCATATAAGCTAACACATGAATCAACAAGCATCTCTGTATGAATCCCCAGGTTTTTGAGATCGCTCTCTGCCAGCAATTGCCCCATGAGATTTGGCAGTGCACCTATGCCCAGTTGAAGTGTTGCGCCATCCTCAATCTCTTTCATTATGTAGCTTGCAATTTTTCTATCAATATCACGGGGCGGTGCAGGTGGAACCTCAACAAGGGGATGATTATCTCCTTCAACTATATAGTCAACATTTGATATATGGATTGATTCAAAGTTGCCTCCCAGACAATATGGGACATTGTTGTTTACCTCAACAACAATCTTTTTGGCCTTGCTTAAGTTTGCTCCTGTAACTGAATTTGCAAGACCGAAATTAAAGTAGCCATTGTTATCCATAGGAGCAGTTGTTATAAAGGCAACATCGGGGCTCAAATATTTTCTGACAATTCGTGGAACCTGATGGTATGTAATTGGAATATAGCTGCATTTGTTTTCATCATGGAGCTTTCTGGAAACTCCGCCAAAGTGATAATCATTAACAACTGCATGTTTTCCCTCTGGATCCTTTTCTATAACCTTAGGAGATTTTGTGAAGCATATTCCTCTGATTTCAACATTGTTGAGTTCGTGTATTCTATCAGCCAGAGCGCTATCAAGAGCCCATGGGAAAAGGGCAAATTCTCCATAAAAAACATGATTCCCGGATTCAACAACTTCAACAGCTTCCTGGGCAGTTCTAAGTTTTGATCTGTATTCATTCATAAAGCGACTCATTATTTCCCTCCAAATTTGTTAAGGTGGGTCACCCTGAAGGTCTTTAGAAATACCTTCAGGGTGACCGTAGTTTATTTAAAAGCAGAGAAGCTTTATATTAATAACTGCTCATCAACTATATATATCACTGCTTCTCTACCATTGGTTAGCAAAGTAAGTAATATTCTTATTTTAAAATTTACCTAAAGTTAATTGAAAACAATGGCACGTTCAAAAAAAAGTACAGTTTCTTCAATAATTTTATCCATAGTCTCGGAACTCTTGCTGCCCAGTTTTGAGTCATGAAGCTGAGTAATTCCATAAACAGAACCCATTATTATATTTGCTGTTGCTCGTGCATCGCTTTCTCTAAAAAGTCTCCTTGTTTGAGCAGCAATAATTATACTCCTCATCTCATCCATTATGGCTCTTGATACATCCCTTATGGCGCTATCTGTCTTTTTATCCAGTGACCACAACATGCCAGCCTGTTGAAAAAGCTGTCCAATTCGAAACATGTGAGGGTCCTCTTTGTATTTATTAAAAAAAACATTTGCAATATCCCTTAAGAGTTTCCTCCCAGTGCTATAGATATTTAATTGAAGAGTTAAGTTTATCTCTTCCATTTGCTTCAAACAGTCCTCAAGGACAGGAATTACAAGGGAAAAGTAAAGATCCTCCTTTGTAGGAAAGAACTTATAAATGGTAGGTTTACTAAGAGCTGCTTCATAGGCTATTTCATCCATTGTAGTTTTTAAAAAGCCTTTTTGGGAAAAAATCCTTTTTGCAGCAGCAAGTATATCATCTACCTTTTTTTCCTGCTCCTTCAGCTTCCTGTCTTTAAGTTTATTCTTGATATCCATTTGTATACAAATAAAAATTACTGTCAGTAATTTATTTACTTATAGTAAGTTTTTTACTATAAGTAAAAATAGTCAAGAATTATCAAAAAATTTTTTAAAAAATTTCATCAATTTAATTCAGTATTTATTCCTTAACTTCTTTTAAAATAAAAATACTTTATTATCCCTGCTGCTTTTGGCTGAGGGGATAATAGTTCTGTCATTTTATAAAAAAAATTACATTTAGGAATAATTACTAAAAATATTTTTAGTATAAGAACCTTACCTTAGAGATGAGAAGGAAATGAAAAAGGATACACCTTCATTTAGAGATAGTATATACTTTCCCCTTAGCTGTTTTATAAAGGCATCAATAAGTTGAAAACCAAGATTGCCTTTATCAGGGAATGAAACTCCATCGGGGAAACCAATACCATTATCACTGAAGCTAAGCATGTATTGTTGATTTGCAGTGGAGTAAAAAAGTGCGATATGAATCTCTCCACTTCTATCCAGGGGAAAGGCATGCTTAAGAGAGTTGGTAAAGAGCTCATTTATAAGTTGAGCAAGGGGAATTGCTGTGGTGATGTTAAATGATATATCAGAGATCTCAAGAGTAACTTTTATTTTTGTCTTATCGATTTTATATGAAGAGAGCAATATTGGCACAAGGGAATGGATGTAGTTATTAAAATTTATTGAAGAGAAGTTTTCTGAATTGTAAAGTTTTTCCTGAATAAGAGCCATTATCCTCACTCGATTTTGGCAGTCATTGAGAACGCTTCTGGCTAGATCATCACTTTGTCTTGCAGATTGAAGACTTATGAGGCTTGTTATAATCTGCATATTGTTTTTTACTCTATGGTGGACCTCTTTGATTAGATGTTCTTTTTCAATAATTGTTTGTCTGAGGCTTATCTCATTATTTCTTCTTTCAATTGCCATTGCCACACTTTGCACAAGACCGCGGAGAAAGTTAAGTATATCCTCATTAAAAAATTCTTTTTCTCTGCTAAAACAGATAAAAAAGCCAGGTGTATCTCCTCCAACAAAAAAGGGCAGAACTGCTTGAGCTTTATAGATTCCTTTTCTTAGACAAAAGCAATTCTCGGAATAATTATCATTGTTTTCTATTGATGAGTAATATCCCTTATTTTTTTTATCATCTAAGATTAAAGATGGATTTTCTATTCCAAAGCATGGATAATAAATATCCCCAGAAGATAAAATTTTGTTAATCAAAGGGCAGCCTTTTTCTATTTCATTTGTAAGTGACTCATCATCTGCTTTGCACTCATAGAGAGAAAACCCCTTAGGACCTTTTATAAAAATAAGAAGCAAATCTATGCCTGTATGCAATTTCACTAAATTTAAAATCTCTTTTATTACAGAAGGTTCTCCTCCGTGAATATTCAATAGCTCAAGAACATTAATAATCAGGGATTGGCGTTCGTTGAATGTATTTTTTACTTTTTCTGACTCTCTGAAGGATGTCATATCCCACATGGTCACTATTGTATTTTCTATTTTTTCTTCACTTAAAACAGGATAGAAGTTAACCTCAAAAAATCTAAGACCTTCAGATGTTGTAATTGCCAGGGGCAGTGAATTATTTTCCCCTGTGAAGGAACTAAAGAGAGCATCAAAAAACATCTTGGAATCAGAAGTCTCTGCTATTATATCTTTGAAGAAATATGCACTTGAGGCAGAGGGGAAAAATTCCTTGAACTTGAGGTTGCTCAGGATTATATTAAAGGAAGAGTCAACAATTGCCACTGGCTCTTTTATTGAGGCTAAAATGTCACGATATTTTATTAGCGTGTGAGTTTTCTTTAGTCGAATTCTATGGTAGGCAACTACAAATCCAATGGCTAAAAACATAGTGGATCGAATTAAATTCTGGAAAACAAAATTTTTACCGCCAATAAAAAAATCCGGGACTATTAAAGCAGCACATAGAGGGATAGCAACAAATAAAAACTTATAATTCCACCATAAAGCAGATAGAATGATCGGCACATAAAAAAAATGTGTATAAACCACACTCTGTTGAGAGAGCTTAAAATAATAGAGAAGAAAAGCGCAAACAATCAGAGTAAAAATAATTATTGTTAGCTTTAATTTTTTCATTTTATGCCAGATTTTTTCTGGCATAAAAAATTTTCTATGTCAATAAAATTATCTTTCTGCTACTTAGAAAAATGCAACTGCGACATTGGTTTTATTCTCCAGAAGCTTTTTGGTTTCCTCTGGAATTCCTTTATATATAACCTTTTTGTTATCCAGCATCGCAAATCTTTGAGCAATGCAAATTGTTTTAATAAGCCCTGGCTCAAAGGTGTCCAGTTTGGAGAAATCAAGGACAAGATGGCTATCATTGCATCCTATGCTTCTGACTCTGCGAAAAAACTCAGCATTTGCTTCAAACTCAATTGCTTCAAAAAAATCGCCTCTTACCATATTCCCCCCTGTTAATTCATTTTTTTATAATCAATTATTGTATTTGCAAGCTCATCAAAGTCATGGGACTTATCAAAAAAGTAATCAGCTCCAAACTCTCTACATTTTTCAATATAGTAGTTATCATAATAATTTGTAAGCATGGCAACTGGCACACAGGGACAGCGCCTCTTGAGATTCTTTAGTATGTCTATGCCGCTTCTTTTGTTAAGCTTAATATCAAGAACCACAAAATCAGGATTTAATCCTCCAATAATTTCCCAATCCTCATCACCTGTAAGGCCAAGAACGCTTACACCATCAAAAGAAGAAAGCATTCTTATGAGCCTTTCTCTTATCATGGCAGAATCATCAACAATCAGTATCTTCATGTCATTTACCAAAATATCCATGATAGTTTATAAACCATGGATGTAAAAAACTCAATCAGACAGAGGATATTTTTTTGCGGGATTTTATCTATTTATAATGACAGAATAAAGATGACAAAAAGGAAGTAAAACCTTACCTCTTTGTAGGATAAAAGAGGACAGCTATATATCAAGGAGATTGTTCTTTATTACGTAATGTGTAATTTCTGAATTATTTTTCATGTTCATTTTTTCAAGGAGTCTCTGCCTGTATGTACTTACAGTTTTTACGCTTAAAAAAAGCTCTGAGGCAATTTCTGAAACTGTTTTTCCCGAGGCTATCATACACATAACCTGAAACTCTCTGTCTGTTAGAGATTCATGGGGAAGCTGAGTCCCTCCTCCTGCAAGGGCCTCTGCAAGGGTTTCTGCAAGAGTTGGGCTTATATATTTGCCACCTGAGGCAACCTTTTTTATGGCAACAACAAGATTTTCACCTGCTGAATCCTTTGTAACGTATCCGGATGCTCCTGCCTTAATAGTTCTTACTGCATATTGATCCTCTGAGTGCATACTTAAAACAATTATAGGGAGATTGGGCTTTATTGTCTTTATATGTTTTATAGCCTCTATTCCGCTTATGCCAGACATCTTGATATCAAGAAGCACAACGTCATAATCATTTTTCTTTACAAGCTCTATGAGGTGTTCTCCGCTTTTTGCCTCCCCTGTAACTTCCATCTCAGGATCATCTGCAATAAGCTGTTTTAACCCAGCTCTAACTATGTCGTGATCATCTGCTATAACTATCCTTATCATAAAATCCTTTTACTCTGGAATGAGAACTCTAACAGTTGTTCCAGAGCCTCCCTCTATAAAAAAATTACCATTAAGATTTTCAACCCTTTCTTTCATGCCGATTATTCCATAGGATCCTTTAGTTTTTAGATCCTCAGGTGATATGCCTTTGCCATTATCTCTTATAGTTAGCTCTATGTAATCCTCTTTTCTCCTTAGATTTATGGAAACCTTTGTTGCACTGGAATGCTTCATTATATTTGTAAGGCACTCCTGAAAAATTCTGAAAAGAGCTATTGATTTATCGGAAGAGAGTGATAGATGCTCGCAGTGGACGTCGAAGTCCATTCCAGTCCTTTTTGAGAATTCCTCGGCCTGCCACTCTATGGCTGCAGATAATCCCAGATCATCCAGTATGCCTGGCCTAAGCTGAGAGGAAATCTTCCGCACGTTGCCTATTATATCGTTTATAATCCCTTCCATTGTTAAAAGCTTTGATGCTATATCACTTTCGGCAGAGGCTAATTTCTTTTTTAGCCATGATAGATCAAGTTTTAATGCAGTGAGAGCCTGTCCCAGTACATCATGAATTTCTCGTGCAATATCGGTGCGCTCCTGCTCTCTCATCTTTTCTATGTGTGTTGTGAGCTCTTTTAATTCCTGGCGGGATCTCAGTATTTCTTGAAGATATAGCTTATGTTGAGTAATATCCCTTATTATTCCCTGATAGCCTGAGCCATTACCAAAATCGTTTCTCTTGACAGAGATCTGAGCATTGATCACAGAACCGTTGCGACTTTTCATCTCTGCCTCAAAATTACTCACAGAGCCATATCGCAAAGCAAGATCAATCACCTTTAGATATTCTGTTTTATCAACAAAAAACTCTGAGGCAAAGCGGCCAACAATATCTTCAAAATTATATCCAAAGAGCTCAAGCATTGCACTATTTACATCTATAATCTTAGCCTCTTCATCTGCAATAAAAATAGGGTCAAGGGATTGTTCAAAGAGTGTTCGGTATTTTAGCTCACTTCTTTTAAGCTCTTTGTCCATCTCGAATCTATGAAGAGCGATTTCAATTGATGTGTATAAATCCCTCTCGTCAATTGGCTTTACTATGTATCCATAGGGGCCTGTTTTATTTGCTCTCCCAAGGGAATTGTCATCTGTGTGTGCAGTAAGGTATATTATTGGGACTTCAAAATTTTTTCTGATGATTTCTGCTGCAGAAATTCCGTCAATTTCACCCGCAAGCATTATATCCATAAGCACAACGTCAGGGCTTTCTTTTTTAACAAATTCAATGCTATCTTCCCCAGTGTGGGTAATGCCTATAACTTTATATCCAAGCTGGTTAAGCACCTGCTCAAGATTCAAAGCTATGACAACCTGGTCCTCAACTATAAGGATTTTTTTACCCGACGAGAGGCTCTCCATTTTTTAGAACAGTTCCCCCAATCAAAAATTTTAGAAAATTTTTAGTAAACCCGGACGGATTTATTTTGAACTAAAGATTTAAAATTGTCAAGGAGTTACTTTAAAATATGGAAATTAAAATAAAAAAAGTATCCTTTTAGTGTTTATCTTTGCTCATCTCCAGGTATAAACGAGCAGATCCTCTCTCTGGTTTTTTTATAAGTGACATAAGGAAGAAGAAATCCATAAGAGGAATAGATAGAGGGAAAAACACAGACTCAATAAACAAAATTCTGTAAAAAGTGCTGAGAAGAGTGTCATTGAGTTTTATAATTCTCAAATCAATAAAGCGGCTATATCTTGCTGCATCATAAAAGACTGTTCCACAGGTATTTAGAGATGTTTTTGCTCCTGCAAAGGAGAGCCACAGGCTAAGTCCCCCTCCTTTTTTTAAGTCATCAGGCAATTGCTTGTTTATTGCCCATTGAAGAGCAGTAGCATATTCACGAGTTTTTTCATCAAGGCCTTTATCCGCTTGCATTGCAGAAAGATGAAATCTATGATAATCAATAGCAGCCGATAAAATTTTTCTCCACCAGATTCTGCGAAATCTTCCATAAAAATATAGAATTCCAAAAGCTGCAATCCAGAGAAAAATTTCTGAAAAGAGAGTTACCACATTCAAAATTGAAATATAAATATTTTGAAAATTACTTGCCAGCATTTTTTAGTCTTTCCAAAACCTTTCCAAGTCTTTCCATTGATTTTTGAACAGAAGAGTTCTGTGAATATAAATTCATTTTAAAAAAAGCGTTATTTAGTGAAGGTTCCAGAGCCTTGAGAGTTTCTGCTTCATATTTTAATTCATCAGGGGGAGAGGAGTAAAAATTTTTTAATTCGGGATATTTTTTGTTAACCCTTTCCATCTCTGGTAAGAGATTTTCTATATCAGTTGAAAAGGTATCAATAGTTGCGGCTATAATAGAAGCTTCTTCTGTTGACTCTATTGAAAATATAAAATTTTCATAAATCTTTATAAGGCTGTTCAATACCTTTTTGGCATCTCCATAGCGCAAAGAAGAGTTATCATTATCAAAAAAAAACACAGGTGAATTTTCCAGATTGCTTAAATTTCCTTTATCATCTATAGCCTTTGCCCTTATGTATTTTTCACATATCTCCACAACTGTAAACTTTAGAAGTGATTTTTCATATTTAACAGATACAATAGAATTTTTTGATATAATGAGAGATGGATTTTCAACATTTGAATAAATCATAATCTCTCCCCTGCCATTGGCAAAAATAACATTGCCAATCTGCCTTGGTTCAGAGCTTGCAAAGAGAGAATTAGCAAAAAGCAATATAATTAAAATCGCAGAAGATGCTTTCATATTTTACCAGCCACAGCAGATACATATTTATGTTTTCCATATTTTACGTCAATCCCATTTAAAGCTTTTTATTTTACAATATATTCTTTATTAAAATCCTCAGGGGAGATCCATATACTGCTTTTTTTTAAAGATACCTGAATGCTCTTTCCTGTAAAAAGCTCAAGCCTTCTGTATACAAGATTTGATAGTTCTATTTCCAGTTCAATCTCTTCTCTGTCATCAATAAAGAATATGGTATGAGTTGCAGTTTTTTCTGTAATAGATTTTACCTTTCCCTTTAATATATTTGGTTCAAGCAGAGGCTTAAGAGGTTCCCCATCCCTTAAAATCATCACCTCTTCTGCTCTAATGCCAAAAAATACAGCAGTAGAAGGAGATGGACTGGGCCTGTGTTCATGAAGTGTTGCAACAAAGCAATAGTTCTTATAACTTATTGTAACCTGATGATTTTCATGATCAACAGATACAACCTTTCCATTAAAAATATTTCCCATGCCTGTAAAGAGTGCAACATTGAGTGTTCTTGGAAAAAAGTAAAGGGCGTTTTTTTTGCTCGTTTGTTCTATCTGGCCATTGAATATGAGAGATATAACATCTCCAAGAATAAAGGCCTCTTCTTGATCGTGAGTTACATGGAGAAAGGTTATGTTTGTTTCTCTATGTAGTTGTAGAAGAGTGGATACTATTTTTTTTCTAAGAGGCATGTCAAGGCTGGAGAGTGGCTCATCAAGTAAAACTATATCTGGCTTGAGAAGCATTGCCCTTGCAATGGCAACTTTTTGCTTTTCACCACCACTTAAGTGAACTACTCTATTATTCAATAGATATTCTATCTCAAGAATATTTATAAGGTATTCAAAGAATTCTTTTACCTTTTCAAAGGGTATTTTGTGAATATTTGCAGCAAAGAGAATATTTTCCCTTACAGTTAAATTTGGAAACAAAAAGGAGTTCTGTGGTATAAAGCCAATGGCTCTTTCTTCTGGAGATAGCTCTGTCACATCAATGCCTCGGAGCAAAATCTTACCTGATGAGATTTTATAAAAGCCCGCAATTGTTTGTAGTATAACGCTTTTACCTGCACCTGAGGGTCCAAGCAATATATAATATTCGCCTGGTCTGACATTCATGAAAAAGTTATTCACTTTGAAATTGCCAAGTTTAAGAGATATATCTTGAAGTTTTATCACAAGAAATAGCTCCTTCGGGAAAAATATTTTATGGTCAGCAGGGAAGCTACGGAAACCATTAAAAGCACTCCTGTAAAGATAAGTGCTCTGTCTACATCTGCAGAGGCAAAGCTCAAAAAAATGGATATAGGAATAGTTTCTGTAAGCCCAGGCATAGCTCCTGCAAGCATAATAGTTGCGCCAAACTCACCTATACATCTTGCCCATACAATAACAATAGAGGAGATGAGCCCATTTTGAACCATAGGCAAAGTGACTTTGAAAAAAGCCTGAGACCTTGTACATCCAAGAATCCTTGCCATCTTTTCGTAAAAGGGATCTACTGAATCAAAGGCAGATTTAAGAAGCCTTATGGCTATAGATGTTACAATGGAAAATTGAGCAACAATGACACCTAAAAAAGAAAAGGCTACATCAATGCCAACTTTCTTCAAAAGCAAACCGGAGCTGCCGGAGAAAAATATAAGCAAAAGAGAGCCAAGAGCCACAGGGGATAAAAAAATCGGAATATCTATTATTGTATCTATAAATATGGAAAATTTGCTCCTATTTCTTGATAGGGAATAGGCACAGGGGATAGCTATGCTTATGGAAAGAAGAGATGCAATGGAGGAAGAGATAAGGCTTAGCCTTAGAGGTTTTAAGACCTCAGATGAAAAAAGCAATTCAAAAAAATTGCATGGTTTACAAAATATGTAAGCATTAACCACAAGAAGGCAATAGTATAAGGCAACAAAATATAAAAGTCCCTTTGACAAGGATAGTTGTTTTAGTCTATTTCCAGATTTCATTTATTTTGTAGTTTCCCCCAATAGAGATATTGCCATAGATGTTCTTTAATTCACCAGGTTCGGTTATATAGCCATATTTTTTATAGATCTCTTTCCCTTTTGCTGAAGATATAAAATTAAGGAACCTTATAGCATCTTCGGGATTTGAACTGTAATTTGACAATGCAACAGGAATGTAGGCAGCTCTTTTTAAAAAGGCGCTATCAATTTTAATTGACTGTGAAGAATCAGGATTCCATTTTTCAAATACATCCCAACCAATTACTGCGTCAACTGCCTTCATCGATATTAAATTTGCTGTCTTTTCACAGCTTTCGCCATAGGTTTTAATTTTTTTTCGTGCTAAAGTGGCAAGTTCGGATTTTTCAAGGATTTCAGCAGCATATAGTCCAACGCATACGCTCCTTGGATCCCCAATGGCAAAAGTGACATCATCTCTTAATAGATCCTGCAAACCTTTTATATTTTTGGGATTGCTCTTTTGGACAATAATTGCAGGCACAAGGTAGGCTATAATTTTTACATCGCAAGCTTTAACAACTCCTTTGTCAATTGCAATATCCATGAAATCAGGAGAACCTGGTAGATATATATCCCCTCTTTTTGAGAGAATCATCTCAGAAAGGACAGTTCCAGAACCACCGTATATTCTCCTTACTTCAATACCTGTTTCTTTAGTAAAAAGATTGGCTATCTCATTTAATGGGGGGAGAGATGCGCTACCTGCAAAGACATCAATGCTTCTGTGAGTATTTTCTTTGCATGCAATAAAAATAATAGCAAAAATTAAAAGAGTTAGTTTTTTCTTCATATTCCCTCACATATCACAGATAGAGATTTAAGCCATCGCAGATCAAACATTTCCCATTATCTCTTTCTCTAACAGGATATGCCTCTCCGCATTGACTGCATAGAGAAATTTTGCTACCCTTTTTTTTACCTATAAAGTCTGGAGATACTTTAACTTCTTTTATATCAAGGATAGAAGCCCCTGCTGCAATTATCTCTCTAAAAAGAAGATCTTTATCCTGCTCCTGCTTTTTTTTAAGCTTTAAAAACCAGTTTTTTATCTCTGGAAAGTTTTCAAGCTTAGAAGCAGAGAGGTTGACTCTTACTCCATTGCCATTGTATTTATCAAAAACAGTTAAGGCAAATCGACCTGCATTTATTACCTTTAGCCATCCATTACCAAAGGTGCATGGCGTAAGCAACTGAATAGCATCTGGAAGACATGTCGCTGTCTCACATATACAGTCGTAAAATTCGCACTCTGGTTTGTTTTTTAATGCAAGATCAACCATGAATCCCCCAATGAGAAGCCCTGGGGCACTGGAGCCATGGAAGTCCTCAATCATTTTCATATATTGTTCAATGGTATAAGAGCAGATAGTCGTCATCTTGGTCTCCTTAAAGATTTGTTTTTTTAATTTAAAAATAAATACAAGTATTTATTCATTAACTTCTATTAAAATAAAATACTCTCTTACCCCCGAAGCCTTCGGCGGTGAGGATAATTTACACTAAAAATTACATTTAGGAATAATTAGTGAAATAAATAAGATATTTTTAACATGTATAATTACTGTGTCAAATAAAAAAATACCGTATGGTATTTTTTTATTTGACGATTTGATTTTCTGTTGACAAAAAATACCGTATGGTATTTATAAAAGCTTTAAGAATTAAAAGGGGGCGTTATGGGACAGTGGAAAAAGAGCGGTTGTGTTTTATGTGCTCAAAACTGTGGTCTTGAGCTTGAGATAGAAAATAATAGAATTATCAAGGTGCGCGGCGACAGGGATAATCCGAGAAGTAAAGGTTATGTGTGCCGTAAGGGTATGAATATCGCCTATCATCAACATCACGCCGATAGGTTGACATATCCACTTAAAAAAACAGATAAAGGCTTTGTCCAGATAACATGGGATCAGGCTATAGAAGAAATTTCTCAAAAGCTTAAAAGCATTATAGATCAATATGGTCCGAGATCTTATGCCTATATGGGTGGAGGAGGTCAGGGTTGCCATTTTGAGGCTGGTTTTGGTGTAACGCTTATGAGGTTGCTGGGTTCAAAATATCATTACAATGCCCTTGCTCAGGAGTTAACAGGACAGTTCTGGGCCCATGGACGGGCAACTGGTAGGCAATACAAATTTACAATACCAGATGAACATAATTGTGAGATGTTAGTTGCCATTGGATGGAACGGTATGGTAAGCCATCAGATCCCAAGAGCGCCAATAATGTTAAAAGAGATTGCCAGGGATCCAAATAAACTCCTTGTTGTCATTGATCCGCGGAAAAGTGAAACGGCAGAAATTGCAGATATCCATCTGCCAATAAAACCTGGCACTGATGCTTTGCTAACAAAGGCTATGATCTCCATTGTGATAAATGAGGGTTGGGTTGATGAAGAGTATATAAAAAATCACGTAAGCGGATATGAAGCAATAAAGGGCTGGTTTAAGGATTTTGATGCAAAGTCTGCTGTGGAATTTTGTGGTCTTGATTATTCTCAGGTGAGGGATCTCTGTAAAGAGCTTAGAGTGAGGAAAAGTGCATACCATCCAGATCTTGGGGTCTACATGAATAGACATAGCACTCTTACCTCTTATCTTCAGATTATATTGTTTACAATTACAGGAAATTTCTGTGTCAAAGGGGGCAATGTTATTCCTGGGATGCTTATGCCAATTTCAGGTCACAGTGATGAGAGAGATGAAAAGACATGGAGAACTGTTGAGACAGGATATCCTGCTTTATGTGGTCTATTCCCTCCAAATGTTATGCCAGAGGAGATACTCTCATCAAAACCTGATAGATTAAGAGCTGTTATGTGTTGCCAGAGTAATCCGCTTCGTTCCTTTGCTGATACAAAAGCCTATGAGGAAGCCTTTTCAAAGCTGGATCTTCTTGTAGTATGCGAAATCGCCATGACAGAAACAGCAAAGCTTGCTCACTATGTGTTGCCCTCAAAATCAGCTTATGAATCCTGGGATGGAACATTCTTCCCATGGACATGGCCGGAGATCTATTTCCAGATGAGGCGCCCTATTGTTGATCCAGTTGGCGAGCCCTTAGAGATAAGTGAGATTCATACAAGAATTGCAGATAGAATGGGCTTTATTCCAGAGATACCTCAGGTGCTATATGATGCAGCAAGGGAAAATAGACTGAAATTTGGAATGGAACTAATGAACTATGTTAAAGAAAATCCAGCTGCTGCAAAGGTTCTTCCTTTTATAATTGCAAAGACTCTTGGCAAAGAAATGGGTTCCACAAATCTTGCAAGCCTCTGGGCAATGTTGATGAATGCCCCAGGGAGTTTTAAAAAGAGTGCTGTGCGGCTTGGATTTAACAAGGGTCCTCTTCTTGGAGAGGAATTGTTTAAGGCAATAATAGATCACCCTGAAGGGCTTTGGATTGGAAAATCTGATGAGGATAACTTTTCTGATTTAAGCACTGAAGATAAAAGAGTAAATATATTTATACCAGAAATGAAAGATTGGCTTGATGAGCTTGAAGTTGCAAAAGAAAGAGAAAAGCTGGAGTTTAATAAAAAATTCCCATTCATACTTTCTTCAGGTAGGCATTTCCCATATAATGCTAATACCCTTATGAGAGATCCGCAGTGGAACGATGGCAAGCGTGCCTGCACCTGTATAATGAATCCTCTGGATGCAGAAGAGTTGGGGCTTAAAGATGGTGATATTGTAAAGGTTGTGACAGAGGCTGCAGAGGTTGAAATTGAGCTTGAGCTTACAGAAGCAACATGTAGAAAATATATCATGATACCCCATGGATTTGGCCTTGAATATCAGGGAAAAACAACAGGGGTGAATGCTAATCTTCTTGCAAAGAATACTCACAGAGACCCCTTTGCTGGAACTCCATATCACAGGTATATACCATGTAGAGTAGAAAAGGCATAAGGAGGAATTTTTTTATAGATGAACAAGTCCGAGAAAACACGTCAGTATATTATTGAGGTAGCATCTCCCATATTTAACAAGAAGGGTTATGCAGGCACCTCTCTTCGGGATATAACTGAAGAAACAGGTCTCACAAAGGGTGCAATATATGGGAACTTTAATGATAAGGATGATCTTGCCCTTGCAGCTTTGGAGTATAATCTTGGGAAGATATCAAAAATAGTTTTTGATGAAACTGCCAGATACACAAATTCCTGCGATAAATTAATCTCAATGGCCGAGGCCTTTAAAAAAAACTATGAATTTTCCGTGAAGATGGGAGGTTGCCCTGTTGTTAATGCTGCTGTGGACTCAGACGATGGGAATCCTCTATTGAGGCAGAAGGTTGACCGATTTATAAAAAAATGGAAAAAATTTGTCACTTCAATTATTGATGATGGGAAAGAGAAGAGAGAGATAAAAGCAGAGATTGATTCCAATGCCTTTGCCATGATATTTTTATCTGCTCTTGAAGGTGGAGTTTTACTTTCCAAGGCTACAGGTAACAGAAAATATATAGATAGCGCTGCAGATCATCTCATATCTCTTTTAAAAGAAATGAGATTATAAAATTTAAATCCATGGGGGTTATTTATGAGTAATATTTATTCTGCATTACAAAAACGATTGGATATGTATTCCCTTGGCTTCCCAGAGACAGAATCAAAAGTAGAGATAGATTTATTAAAAAATCTATTCTCAGAACAGGAGGCCAGGCTTTTTCTGGAATTGACTCCTGCTCTTGAGACTGCAGAGGTAATTGCTGTGCGTATTGGCAAGGAGGTATCAGAGACAGAGCGCCAATTAAACTCTATGGTGAAGAAGGGATTACTTTTTAAAAAAACAAAAGATGGAATTGCAAAATATAGTGCTATCCCATTCATGCACGGCTTGCTGGAATTTCAGATTAACCGCATGGATAAAAATTTAGCTCTTTTATTTCAGCAATACTATGATGAGGCTTTAAACAAGGCTGTGGCAAAAAGCGCAAATATGTTTTTACGTCCAGTTCCTGTAGTGGAGCAAACAATTATCCGCCTTGATGCAACTGTTGAAACAAAATCCCCTGTTGCAAGCTTTGAGGATGCTGCTGCAATTATACAAAAGGCCCCAGTGATTGCTGTTGCTCACTGTGTTTGTCGTAAAGAAAAAAATATAATAGGAAAGGGATGTGGCAAACCCATTGAAACCTGCTTTATGTTTGGATCAATGGCAGAGTATTATATAGAAAATAATCTTGGAAGGAAGCTCAGCGCTGATGAGGCTGTGTCAATTGTTAAAAATGCTCAAAGGCAGGGTCTTGTAACTCAACCAGGAACAGCTCAAAATCCTGCGGGGATGTGCAGCTGTTGTGGGGATTGTTGTGGCGTATTGCTATCAATAAAGAAATTCCCAAAACCAGCGGAGATGGTTTTTTCAAATTATTATGCAGAAACTACTGATAACTGTAGTGCCTGTGGTCTCTGTACTGATATGTGTCAGATGGAGGCTATTGAAATTAAAGATAAGGCTCATGTTAATAAAGATCGCTGCATTGGTTGTGGTTTATGTGTTTTGTCCTGTCCAAATGAAGGAATTCAGCTTATACAGAAAGAGCAAACAAAAAAAATACCTCCAACAACCAGTGGTGAGCAGATGATGGAAATGGCAAAGCAGAGGGGATTGATTAAATAAAAAATAACGCCACGAATTTCGTGGCGTTAAAACTATAAGAGTTAAAGCCTACTTAAGTGGGATAAAACCAGCCTCGGAAACAAGTTTTTGTCCATCTTTTCCGAGTATATAATTAACAAAGCCCTTTGCTTCTGCGGAGTAATTGTTTTCGTTTACATACATATAAAGTTTTCTTGAAATAGGATATTTGCCGCTTTTTCCATTTGCAAGAGTAGCTTTTACTCCATTAACATCCAGGGCTTTTATTGATTTGTCAAGATAGCCAAAGCCAATGTATCCTATGGCTTTTTTGTTATTTGCCACAGTGTTTACAACTGCACCATTTGATGCCTGCATAAGAGAATCTTTGCGTATGTCTGTTTTTTTCATAACATCCTCATGCCAGTATTCGTATGTTCCTGAGCTTGAATCTCTTGAGACAACAACTATATTCATGTCATCACCACCAACTTGCTTCCAGTTAGTTATTGAGCCATCATAAATTCCCTTAAGCTGATCCTTTGTGAGATTTTTAACCTTATTGGAAGGATGAACTATGGGGACAATCATATCGTAGGCAACGACTATTTCTTTAATTTTAAGTCCAGAGGATTTTGCCTTTTCCAGCTCCTCTTTTTTCATTTCTCTTGATGAATTTGCAATGTCGCATGTCCCTTCAAGCAGAGACTTTATACCATTGCCAGATCCACTACCTTCTACAGAGACTGAAACAGCAGGCTTAATTATTTTGTATGCCTCAATAGCCTTCATTGTAATAGGGAGCACTGTGGTTGATCCTTTAATTACAACCTTACCGCTTTCTGCAGCAAGCAAAGCCCCTGAAAAAGCAAAAGCTATAAGGGCAATGAGTGAAAAAATTTTTTTACGCAAAAACATAGAGTTAATTCTCCTTAATTTTAAAATTTATTCTATGGAGAATTAACTCTTCTTGTGTAAATTAATTATAAACAAAAAGTTGATTTATTGTAAAGATTATACTCCGTCTGATTTAGACTTTTGACTATGCCCAGCAGACTTTACATATTCAATCTTATTAAGGGCATCAACAAAGGACATGATCCCTGCAATGGAAACATCTATGCTCATGCCATTGCCAAAGACCTTTATTACATTGCCATTGACCTCTTCTTCTACTGTAACAGAGACCTCGCATAAAGCATCAGAGCCTCCTGTAATAGCCACAAGGTTAAAGGCTTTTATATTGGCCTTTGTTCCTGTCATTTTTTTTACAGCATTAACACCTGCATCAACTCCTCCGTTACCATGGGCAACCTCAAAAATAGCCTCAGTATCGCTTTGATTGTCTCTTAAGGTTACCAGAGCCATAGGTGGAGAAAACATACCTGTTGAAATCTGAATATTCTTAACAACATATCTCCAGTTCTGTTCTTTTTTGTGAAGGACTTCCCCAATCATGGCAACAAGATCTTCATCATATATCTCTTTCTTTCTATCTGCAATACATTTAAATTTTGCAAAAAAGGCATCAACCTCCTCTGGTTTAAGCTCAAAGCCCAGTTCTTTAAGCCTTGAAAGCACAGCATGTCTCCCGGAGTGTTTACCAAGGACAAGTTTTGATCTTGTTATTCCAATATCCTCAGGTCTCATTATCTCATATGTCATTGCATGTTTAAGTACTCCATCTTGATGAATACCAGACTCATGTGCAAAGGCATTGTCCCCAACAATCGCTTTATTTGGTTGAACAGATACACCTGTTATATTTACAAGGAGTTTGCTTGTTTGCATAATCTGTTTTGTATTTATCTCTGTATAACAATTGAAGAGATCATTTCTGGTTTTTATTGCCATTACAAGTTCTTCCATGGCAGTATTGCCAGCTCTTTCACCAATACCATTTACTGTGCACTCCACCTGTCTTGCTCCAGCCTGAATAGCTGCAAGGGAATTGGCAACTGCAAGTCCAAGATCGTTATGGCAGTGGACAGATATAACTGCCTTATTTATATTTGGAACGTGATCAAAAAGGTATTTAATGAGATCGTAAAATTCAGTTGGAATTGTATAGCCAACAGTGTCTGGAATATTAACCGTTGTTGCACCTGCCTCTATAACAGCAGAGACCATCTCTGCAAGATACACTCTGTCGCTGCGAGTTGCATCCATTGGTGAAAACTCAACATTTGGGATAAACGAGCATGCATAAGATACAGCCTCAATTGCCTGACGCAAAACCTCTTCTCTTGTCTTTTTGAGCTGATATTCAATGTGGATATCAGAGCTTGATATAAATGTGTGTATACGTGGGTGGACTGCATTTTTCAAAGCTCTTGCTGCAGCCTCTATGTCCTTGTTGTTTGCCCTTGCAAGACCAGCAACCTGAGCTTTTTTTACTTTTTCTGCAATGGCACTAACTGCCTCAAAGTCACCATCAGATATTACAGGAAAACCAGCTTCAATAACATCAACACCAAGCTTTTCCAGTTGCTCTGCAAATATTAGCTTTTCCTCAATATTCATGCTGAATCCAGGTGATTGTTCTCCATCTCGTAGAGTTGTATCAAATATTATTACTTTATTGTTCATTTTTAATCTCCATTTTTTTTAATTTAAAACTTCTTAGCTTTAAGCCAGCGAAAATAGATTTTGCAAAATAATCTATATAATCAAAAAACATCTATTGAAATTAAGACTAAACGGGAAGTTCATTCCCTACACCTCCAATTCATTTAGATATAAAAAAAGCCGTCACTGTTTCGTGACGGCTTTCGATTTTTCTATATTAAAAAGACATCACGAAACATGGCCAGCTGTAAGCAGGCTAAGGAGGAGTCCTAGTAATAGTAAACCCTTTTGTGATGTCATAAAAATTACTCTCTAATTGCTAAAGTTAAAACATTTATAGCTTTCTTATGTCAATAAAAAATTTTAAAATTTTGTTTTTTTGATTAATAATAGTTAATAAGAATATCTTTGATGGTAAAATAGCATTTTAAATATTAGAATGTTTTATTCAATATAGATATTTAATGAATAACATTGATTTTTGAGCTTTTTTGTGAAAGTTTTCAGTGTTTATTCTTTAAGTTTTTTAAAAATAAAGCTTTATATCTTTTCAAATCTACTCTGGAAATAATTTTTGTAAATTTTAAGTCCAAGCTTGTTTTGTTGTTCTATTATTTCTTTTAAAATTTCAGGTGTTGTGAGAGGATTTATTGTAATTGCCCTGAGAACAACACAATCTTGATAAAAATACTGAGGAGCATCTATCATGGTCCTTGACACAAAGCTATCATCTTCTTCTCTTATAGCCTTGTGAAGTTCTGTATTGAGATCATTTAAGAGTAGATTTATTTTTTCTACCCGATTTAGATATTCCATTTTGATAAATTGATTCCTGTCATCTTTAAAATCTTCATTTTGAATTCTGCTCATAAGTTTATTGAGCTGTTCCTGAACATACTTTGGTACAAATCTATAATTAAAAATAAAAAGTTCAGGCTGATTCATTGCCTCAAAGTTGCAGTGCATTTCTACAAGACCTCTGAGAACTGATGTCAGCTCAAAGGCATAATCAAAGATCAGCTTAAATCCCTCTTTGCCAAAGATCTTTAATGTTGCCCATGGCTTAAGAGCTGCAAAGGGTCGAGATCCCTCTACGGAAAATCTTCCAAGGTCAACAGAATCCGGTCTTATTATATAGTTGGAATAGTGCTGCAATGCTCTAAGCTCTGTTCCGTTTCTAAAAAATACCATTCCAAGGGAGGGAGGAGCATACATTAGTTTATGAGCATCTACTGTTACAGAGTCAGCTTTTTCTATTCCGGAAAATAGATATCTATATTCATCTGAAAGGAGTAAAGAGCCACCCCATGCAGCATCTACATGGAAAAAGGCATTATATTGTGTGGCAATTTTTCTAATCTCCTTAAGGTTATCGATATTGCCTGTTTCAGTTGTCCCTGCAATTCCTACTATGGCAATTATCTTGGTCTTTGGACCTCCATTTAGGCCAGTTTCCTCAAGCTCTCTGCAGGTCTTTTCCAGTTTTATAATATCAATCTTATTTTTTGAATCAACAGGTATTTTTATTACATTTTGATTTCCCAGACCTATTGTTCTCCCAACCTTATCTATGGAATAGTGACCTCTCTTAGAAACAAGAATTACAGCTCTATCCACTCCATAATATTTATATGCCTCAGCAATTCCAGCCTCTCTAATACCAGGGAATCTGCCATGTGGCCCAAAGGCGAGATTACGGGCAGTTAAAAGAGCTGTCAGGTTTGCCATTGTGCCATCAAGGGTGAGATTTCCCAGAGCTATATCTTTATTCTGTATATTGGCCTTATAAAATTTTGTAGATCTGCGAAATATTATTCTGTGCATCCATGCAAGGAGTTCCTTTTCTACAAATGTGGATGCTTTTGCAGATTCAATCTTCACCTGATTTTGATTAAGAGCTGCAATTATCATTTCAAGGAGAATCATGAAATAAGGAATGGCGCTTGTCATGTGGCCAATATAATAGGGATTGCCAACCTTTACAGAGTGGGCAATTATTTTTGTCTTTATCTCATAAAGAACATCTTTGAGTCTGTGGGGATTTTCTGGAATATCTATATTGGAAAAGATCTTTGCAAGTTCAGGCAAAAGTATTGAGCTGTGGATACCGCCTTTTTCTGTAAAGAATTTGTGGATCATATCCAGAAGTTCGTTGCCAAACTCATGGAATTTGTCCGGGGATTCAGGCATAATAAAAAGTTTGCGGATCTGCTCTATGTCAACAGGTATTCCATCTTTTGTTATATGCTGTTTATGATGTTTCTGGTTTGAATACATCTGTCCCCCTTAAGTCTTAACCAGTAGATTAGGGGACTTTTATTTTTCAAGTTTTTTTCAAAAATAAAATAATAATTAAAAATCTTATTCTTGACATAGTTATCATATTTTGTCTTTTAGATTTTTTAATTTTTATAAATTAAATTTTGTGGATTGGCTATGATGAAGACATTACCTTTTACAAAGGAACAGATTGAAGAAATAATAAAGGAGTATCCTACTCCATTTCACTTATATTACGAAAAGGGTATGAGAGAAAATGCCAGGAGGCTTTTTAAAGCCTTTTCCTGGGCACCAGGGTTTAGAGAGTACTTCGCAGTGAAGGCAAACCCCAATCCTCATATAATAAAAATAATGAAGGAAGAGGGCTGTGGTGCTGATTGCAGTTCCTTACCAGAACTTATTCTGGCAGAGAGGGTTGGTATCAAAGGCGATATGATAATGCTTACTTCTAATAATACCCCTGCTGAGGAATATAGATATGCGAAGAATTTAGGGGCAATATTGAATCTTGATGATATAACTCATATAGACTATGTTGATAAACACGTTGGTCTTCCAGAGGTCATATCCTTTAGATATAATCCTGGCCCCCTGAAGGGAGGGAATTCAATTATAGGAGTCCCTGAAGAGGCAAAATATGGGCTTACAAGGGAACAGCTTTTTGATGCTTACAAAATTGTAAAATCAAGGGGCGTGAAGACCTTTGGACTTCATACAATGATTGCTTCCAATGAACTCAATGCGGATTATTTTGTGGATACAGCGGAGATTTTATTTGATCTTGTCTATGACTTGAGCACAGAGATAAAGATTGACTTTGACTTTGTAAATCTTGGGGGAGGTTTTGGAATTCCCTACAGGCCTGGAGACAAGCCCCTTGATCTTGAATATATTAGCGAAAAAATAAGACTTGCCTATGAGGAAAAAATAATAGCCCGAGGTCTTAAACCTTTGAGGATTTGCATGGAAAGTGGCAGGATGATGACAGGGCCCTATGGCTTCCTTGTAACAAGGGCTATACATAGAAAGAATATTTATAAAAATTATATCGGAGTTGATGCCTGTATGGCAGATCTCATGAGGCCTGCTATTTATGGTGCTTATCATCACATTACAGTTCTTGGTAAAGAAAATCAAAAGCATGATCACAGGTATGATGTAACAGGTTCTCTCTGTGAGAATAATGATAAGTTTGCCATTGATAGAATGCTTCCTGAGATAGAGATAGGTGATATTCTTGTAATTCACGACACTGGTGCTCATGGTTATGCAATGGGATTTAATTATAATGGCAAGCTCAGATCAGCAGAGCTCTTGCTAAGAGAAGATGGAACAGTGAAAAAGATCAGGCGTGCAGAGACAGTAGATGATTATTTTGCCACTTTGGATTTTAGCACCCTGTGAAAACTCTATAAATTTTAAGCCTGAAGGGCTATTTCCCTTCAAGCTTTTTTTGTAGAATTTCTTTTATGATATTACCATCTGCCTTGCCTTTTAGTTCCTTTGAAGCTATCCCCATGAGTTTGCCAAACATCTTTTGAGATACCTCTCCTGCTTCTGCTATTATCCTGTCCAGCACCTTGCTTATCTCTTCCTCTGACATCTGTTCTGGAAGGTATTCTTCTATTATTTTCAGCTCAACTTTTTCTTTATCTGCAAGGTCATTTCTGCCTGCATTTTCATATTCCTTGATGGCCTCTTTTCGTTTTTTGGCTGCCCTTTTTATTACATCAAGTATCTGATCATCATTGAGTTCAATCCCTGTTTTTGCCTTTTCATACATGAGATCTGATTTTAGCATCTTGAGAGTGCCTGCCCGCTCTGAGTCGCCAGATTTCATTGCATTTCGCATGTCTTCTTCAATCTTTGCTGCAAGAGTCATAATCCCTCCATTGGTTTTTATTTTGAGGTGTAATCACTTTTAGTAAACTTCTCTTCCTTATTATGTCAAGTTTTTATGGATGATTTTATCTCAGTTTAACATCACTGCATAAGGTTTTTCTCTATAAGAGCTTTTACTGGAGCAAGACCTGTGACACTCCCTTGTTCTATGGCCTTAAGCACAGCCCCTCCTCCTGTAAAAATGTAGTATTCTGGAGAATCAAGAGCAACTATGTAAAGCCCAGGGAGAAGCCTCTTGAGTTCCTGCATGGTATCCCCACCGCCATAAAGCTTAACAGCACTTCTATTTGTATCTATGAGTTGATCAAGGGCAATTGTTCCATCATTGAAGTGAGGAGTGTATCCCATAACTGCATTTACAAAAATAGTCTTTGCTCTGTGGAAAACCTCCTGAACATTTTCATCTCCAAAGCTTTCTGGAGCAACGTCGTATACGTAATTTAGCTCTCCTCCGTTTTTTAGCTCTCTTATGTCTATCTTGCGAAATTTGCCTTCTTCTCTTGCATCTGCTACATCTGACTCCACAATATATGGAAGCTCAATGAGCTTGCCTGGGAATTTTTCTGCAAAGCTTACGAATTTTTTTGCATGCTCTATATCCTCATCGTCAATTCCTTTAATCTTGATATTGTATTTTGCAGAGAGATAGGCATTGTATATTACTCCTCCAAGAACAAGATAATCAGCCTTTTGCAACAAAGCATAAAGTGGCTCAATCTTGGTATCAAATTTTGCTCCTGCAACAACTGCAAGAAAGGGCTTTTGTGGATTAAAGATTCTATCTAAATTCTCTATTTCTTTCTGGAGTAAAAATCCTGCATAAGATGGCAGAAACTTGCTCACGTCCACTGTGGAGGCGTGTGCTTGCCATGAGCCAAAGGCATCATTTACAAATATATCTGCAAGGCCTGCCAGCTGATTTGCAAATCGCACTCTGCTTTCATCCTTTGCCTCTTCTCCATAAAACCATCTTGTGTTTGGAAGATATATTCCATCTATCTTATCATCTTTTAGATCCTTTATTAGATGGTTGATTGATGTATCAATTCCAATGTATCCTTTTTTTTCATCTGCTATAAATTCTGGGACGTGAAGCTTTATGTGCAACTTTTGCTGAAGATAATCAACAATGGGCTGCACTGATGTTTTTTCACTGATAAGTATTTCCCCTGTCTTTTTGTTCCTTGGCCTGCCAACATGCGTCATGAGTATCATCTTTCCGCCTCTGGCGTTGATATGATACATTGTGCCTATGGTTGCATCAATTCTATAAGGGTCATGTATTAGCCCGCCTTTGACTACATTGTGATCTACACGCACCAGAACGATTTTCCCTTTTAAATCTGCATTTTGAATTAGTGGGATATTTAATCCTGAGAGCATATTAACCCTCCTTTTGTTTTTATTGATATATATTAATTAAGATATAGTTATAAGGCAAAAGTTTAAATCTTTTAAGAGAAAATTTTTATTTTTAAATTTTTTCACTTATTCCTAAATATAATTTTTAGTGTAAAATTAAGAAACCCTTATGCCGAAGACTTCGGCTGAGGGGATAAGAGAGTATTTTTATCGTAAAAAAGTTAAGGAATAAACAGTGAAAATTTTTCAATGTTAATTTCTATTAAAGTAATAGATATTCTTATGAATTATTAGTGGAATTTTTTTAAATAGGGCTTGACGTTAATAGGGGTATTTTATATTACTATATCAAGATAAATTGATATATGGAAGTGTTAAATTATTTAAAAGCCCTTGCTGATGAGACAAGACTCAGGATTGTATCCCTCCTTAGTGAGGGTGAACTCAATGTAAATGAGATTGTTGAGATTCTTGCCATGGGTCAGTCAAGGATCTCACGACATCTTAAGATATTGCTTGATGCTGGCATTGTAAAATGCCGCAAGGATGGTTTGTGGGCCTTTTATAGTCTAAGCAGCAGCGATTTTGCTAAGAAGCTCCTTGATTTTTTATATGGAGCTATGACTGATGAAATTTTTGAATCTGACAGAATTTCCCTTAAATTATTTAAAGAAGAAAAGTATATTAAGGAAAGAGAATTCTTTGATAATATAGCTCCTGGTTGGTCTTCTATAAAAAAGGAGTTGCTCTGTGGGTTTGATCTCAATGAATATATGTTAAGGGAGTTAAATGGTGCCAGGGTTGTTGCTGATCTTGGATGCGGTAATGGGGAACTGGCTCTTTTGCTTGCACAGAAGGGCGCAAGGGTGATAGGGGTTGATCATTCTCCTGTGATGCTTGAAATTGCCAGAGATCTTTTTGTTAAGAAAAACCTTGTCAATGGCGAGTTTCGTCTCGGGGAGCTATATCATCTGCCCTTAAAAAATAAGGAGGTTGATATGGTTGTAATCAATATGGTTCTTCATTATCTGGATAACCCCTTAGCTGTTTTGAAAGAGTCTTTTCGTATTCTCAAAAATAAAGGCAGGCTTGTCATTGGTGACTTTCTGCCTCATAATAATGAACAGTTGCGAGTTGCCTTTTCCCATAGATGGCTTGGATTTTCTGAGTCTCTTATATATGAATGGCTGAATCACTGTGGATTTTCTTCTTTTACTATGAATAAATTTGAAATAAGTCAAAGTCTTGGGATTTTTATATGCTCTTGCACAAAGTAGTGAGGGGAAAATTTTTATTAATTGGAATATTATAACAAGGAGTTTTTTATGAATATAAAAAGTAAGAATGATTTTCTTGAACTGGATCTTAACCTTAGATATAAGGTTGCAGATATCTCCCTTGCTGATTGGGGCAGAAAGGAAATTGAAATTGCAGAGTCTGAGATGCCAGGTCTTATGGCAGTGAGGGAAAAGTATGGCAAGAATAAGCCATTAAAGGGTCTGCGAGTTTCTGGAAGCCTTCACATGACAATTCAAACTGCAGTGTTAATTGAAACCCTCATTGAACTTGGAGCTGATGTTAGATGGGCTTCCTGCAATATATTCTCAACGCAGGATCATGCTGCTGCTGCCATTGCAAAGGCTGGTAAATGTGCTGTTTTTGCATGGAAGGGTGAGACTCTTCCTGAATACTGGTGGTGCACAGAAATGGCTCTTACATGGCCAGATGGAACAGGCCCTGATTTACTTGTAGATGATGGTGGGGATGCAACTTTATTTATTCATCAGTGCTTTAAGGCCGAAGAGGATCCATCTATCCTCAACAGGCAATACGACCATAAAGAGATGCAGATTGTAATGGAAAGGATCAAGCACAGCATAAAAAGAGATCCCAAGAGATGGACAAGGGATGTTAAAAAGATACGTGGTGTGTCAGAGGAAACAACAACCGGTGTTCACAGATTATATCAAATGCAAAAAAATGGAGAATTGCTTTTCCCAGCAATTAATGTCAATGATTCTGTTACTAAGTCAAAGTTTGATAATCTCTATGGATGCAGGGAATCCCTTGCTGATGGCATCAAGAGAGCAACTGATGTTATGGTTGCAGGTAAGGTTGTTGTTGTTTGTGGTTACGGTGATGTCGGAAAGGGTTGCGCTCAGTCTATGAGGTGGTTTGGAGCAAGAGTGCTTATAACTGAAATAGATCCTATATGTGCTTTGCAGGCTGCTATGGAGGGCTATGAGGTTACTACAATGGAAAAGGCTGCTCCAATTGGAGATATCTTTGTAACAGCCACAGGCAACAAGGATGTAATCACTGGCAAGCACATGGAGCAAATGAAGGATGGGGCAATTGTCTGCAACATAGGTCACTTTGACAGTGAAATTTCCATGCACTACCTTGAGAATAATCCAAAATATAAAAAGACAAATATTAAGCCTCAGGTGGATAAGTGGACTCTTGAAAGAGGTCATTCTATAATTGTTCTTGCAGAGGGGCGTCTTGTTAATCTCGGATGTGCAACTGGCCACCCAAGTTTTGTGATGAGTACAAGCTTTACAAATCAGGCTCTTGCCCAGATTGAGCTTGCTACAAATAAGTATGATACAAAGGTTTATACTCTTCCTAAGAAACTTGATGAAGAGGTCGCAAGGCTGCACCTTGCAAAGCTTGGAGTGAAGCTGACCAAACTCACAAAAGAACAGGCAGAATATATAGGTGTCCCAATAAATGGCCCTTTCAAGCCAGATCATTACAGATACTGATTTTCAATAATTTATAGCTATAAAAATAAAAGCGGTTTTTTCAAAGCCGCTTTTATTTTTTTAAGAAGGCTTTTTTCTTACTTGAAAAATATGGCTATAAAAGCTATTTGCTGATAAATATCGATTTTTATATCAGGAGAGATTGATGTCTGATAAGAAAGAAAAAAAATTATGGGGTGGTAGATTTTCCGCTGCCTCATCAGATATAACAGAGAGGATCTCTGCCTCTGTGCATTTTGATTCAAGAATGTATAAGCAGGATATAAGAGGTTCCATTGCCCATGCAAAGATGCTTGCTTCCATAGGTATTTTGTCTGAGGATGAGTTACAGGCTATAATCAATGGCCTTGTTGAGATAGAAAAAGAAATTGATGAAGGGAAATTTGAGTTCCTCCGATCCCGCGAGGATATTCACATGAATATAGAGGCAACTCTCACAGAGCGTATTGGAATTTTAGGGAAAAAACTTCACACTGGGAGATCTCGAAATGATCAGGTGGCCACTGATTTCAGGATGTATATAATTGATGAATCTGCTGAAATTGATCAATTGTTAAAAAGGCTTCTTGGTGAGCTAATTTCTCTGGCAGAAAAAAATATAGATGTTATTATGCCTGGATATACTCATATGCAGGTAGCTCAGCCTGTTAGATTTTCCCATCACATTCTTGCCTATGCCTGGCAGATAACAAGAGATAGACAAAGGCTTTCACAGGCTGTGGCTGCATGCAAAAGGCTCCCCCTTGGCAGTGGCGCTCTTGCTGGTGTAAATTATTCAAGCAACAGAAAATTTATAAAAGATGAGTTGAACTTTGATGATATTATTATGAATTCCATGGATGCTGTAAGTGATAGGGATTTTGCTTTAGATTTTCTTTATTTTGCTACTGTCCTTGGTATTCATCTTTCTCGCTTTTGTGAGGAGCTTGTCCTGTGGTCTTCCTCTGAGTTCAATTTTATACGCCTTTCTGATTCTGTTACCACTGGTTCATCAATAATGCCTCAAAAGAGAAATCCAGATGTGGCTGAACTCATAAGAGGAAAGTCTGGCAGATTAACAGGCAATCTCATAGCCTTGCTTACTGTGCTTAAAGGTCTACCTATGACATATAACAGGGACATGCAGGAGGATAAGGAGCCTGTTTTTGATTCCATTGACACTATCAAACTCTGCCTTGAGGGCATGATAGAGATGCTGTCGACTATGGAAATTAATAGAGAAAAAATGAAAGAGGGTCTTTATAGAAATTTTTCCACTGCAACTGATATTGCTGATTATCTTGTAAAGAAGGGAATCTCTTTTCGTGAATCCCACGAGATCTCCGGCAGTATTGTGAAATATTGTGAGGAGAACAATAAGGATTTTTTTAAACTATCCGCAGCTGAACTTAGAAATTTTTCTCCTTTAATTGACGAGGAGATCGGAGATGTTCTTGATCCATTAAAGTCAGTGGAACGGAAACTGTCAGAGGGAGGAACTTCTCTGTCTTCTGTGCAAAAGCAAATAGTTCTCCTTAAATCTTATCTGGGATAGAGAGATGTTTGTTCTCAAAAGAAGAATTTTTTCTATTGTGCTTACAGTTTTTTTGACTGGAATTTTGTTCATGGTGGCTGTTGATATTTATATCTCTGCCTGCTCAGGAAAATATCTCAGTGAAAATCTGGAAGATATTCCTTTCAACAAGTGTGGCTTGCTTCTTGGCACAAGCAAATACAGGCCTGAGGGTGGAATAAACCCATATTTTAAAAATCGCCTTGATGCTGCTGCAAAGCTTTACCATGCAGGAAAAATAAACTGCATAATTGCCAGCGGAGATAATAGTGAGAAGTATTACAATGAGCCGCGTTTTATGATCAATGGCCTAAAGGAGAGAGGAATTCCAGCAGAAAAGATATACCCTGATTTTGCAGGTTTTAGAACTTTTGACTCTGTCTTCAGGGCAAAGTATGTTTTTGGACAGGATTCACTTACTGTAATATCACAAAAGTTTCATAATGAGAGGGCTGTTTATATTGGTCAAAAAATTGGGCTATCCATCTATGGCTTCAATGCTCTGGATCCAGATGATTCTGATAGGCTCTATATAAGGATTCGGGAGATCTTTGCACGGGCTAAGGCCTTTATCGATTTAAATCTAACTGGTGAAAGGCCAAAATTTCTTGGAGAGAAGATTATAATAAAATAAAGTCGTAAGTTTTTAATTCGGGGAATTGTGATGTTTAATGAACATGATAAAGCCTCTTACCTCAAGAGGCTTTGGTTTATGCTTAAGAGTGAATATTTTTATAGAAGAAGATTTTTGAATAGGTTTGCCTCTGTGGCAGGAAGACCAATGGTTTGGGGTGTATGGAATGTTGTTGTCTATGGCCCAAATATTCACCTTGGAAAAAATTGTGTTATTGTTGGAGCTGATGGATTTAGAACGACTCTGACTACTGTAAGCTATAATGGCCACCAGGGATCTATAAAAATTGGAGATAATGTTTTGATCATGAATGGTGTGCGTGTAAGCAGTGCCAGTGAAATTGTAATAGGAGATGATTGCATGCTTGCAAATTTTTGTTATATAATGGATGCAGACTGGCATGATATATACGATAGAACCTCTTCCCCTGGAAAAACTGCACCTGTTATATTGGAAAGGGGAGTTTGGGTTGGAGATTCTGCAATAATATGCAAAGGTGTGCGCATAGGAGAAAATTCAATAATTGGCGCTGGCTCTGTTGTACGCAAAGATGTTCCACCTAATTGTGTTGTAATTGGAAATCCTGCAAGGGTTGTAAAAAAGCTTGACCCCGCAAGGGTTGTAACAATGGGGAAGCTTTATGAGACAGAAAATTTAAAGCATAAAGGGAAATGAGCTGTGAAGATATGTCTTCTTTGTTATAGAGGTAACCCCTATTCTGGAGGTCAGGGGATTTATCTTAAATATATTGCCGAGGAGTTAGTTCGACAGGGACATGATGTTCATATAATAGTAGGACCTCCATCACCTGGTGAGATTAAAGGTGCAAAGATTCATTTTATACCAAACAATGAATATTATGTAAAAAAGGGGTTTGATGTTATAAACAGAGAAAAGCCCTTTGAAATATTTCATCCCATCAATGCCTATGAGTGGTTACATAGCAGGCTTGGGGCTTTCCCTGAAATAAGCTCCTTTGGATATAGGGCCTTCTTTTTGTTAAGGAAACTTCATGAAAAATATAACTTTGACATAATACATGACAATCAGTCTCTTAACTATGGGTTGCTTTTGATGAAATCCTTGGACATTCCTGTTATTGCCACAATTCACCATCCCCTGACAATAGATCTGCGCAATGTTATTGAAAGGGCTCCCAACTTTTATAGAAAAATCAGGGGAGTGATGTTTTATCCAACAGTCATGCAAGCCTTTGTTTCAAAGCGCCTTGATCATATAATTACAGTCTCTGAGGATTCAAAGAGAATGAATTATATTGATTTTGGAGTGCCTCTTCATAAACAGACTGTTGTATATAATGGAATTGACACTACGATTTTTAGGCCGCTGAAGATTAAAAAGAATAAAAGGGACATTATCTTTGTGGGCAATATAGAGGATGGCAAAAAGGGCTTTGTCTATTTGCTGAAGGCTATGACTCTTATTAAAAGTGATGTGCGATTGGTAGTTGTAGATGGAGGAGCACCTCATAGAAAACTAACAAATAAGCTTATAGATAAACTGGGAATAAGAGAAAAGATTTTTTTTGCAGGCACTGCATCATCGGATGATTTAGTTTCTCTTTATTGTCGCTCCTCCATTGCGATTGTTCCCTCTGTATATGAAGGATTTGGATTCCCTGCAGGTGAGGCTATGGCCTGTGGGGTTCCTGTGATCTCCAGTGATGGAGGGGCTTTGCCTGAGGTTGTTGGCGATGCAGGAATAGTAGTTCCTTCCCGTGATGCAAAGGCTCTTGCAGAGGCAATTGACTCTTTGATAAATGATGATTACCTTTTAAAGGAATATGCACAGAAGGGGCTTAGTAGAATAAATTCTTTATTTACCTGGGAAAAGGCTGTTTCTCAGATGGTAGAGCTATACAGGGATTTAATAGCAAAATCGTGATGCTATGGGTTTATTATGATCTTGTCTGAGTTTTTGTATTTATTCCTTATGTTTTTTGTTCCAATGTTTTTGATTATAATTGCATTGGGGCAACTTGCAGAGAGAGATAAGGACTTTGTCCATTATGTCTTTGCTTTTTCTTTTATTGGTCAGGGATTATGGGAGATTCAAATAATCATATATAGCACAAAGGCTTTTCCTGATCTTTATGGCTTTGCAGTATGGCTTATCCCTTTTTCTTATGTGGTGACCCCTTTGCTTTTTATAAGGTATGTCTGGATTTTTTCTGTAGAGTATAGATTTTACAGAAGGCATATATTTTTATTTATACCATCAGTTATGGCTTTGTTTTTTTGCCTCTTTGTGATTTTTGTTTCTGGTGAATTTTCTCTTAATCACTTTGAGGCTCTACCTTTTTTGAGTAAAAGCTTTTATTCTCTTCCTCTTATCTCCAGATTGTTTCTGATAAATATTCTCTTAAGCAAGATCTATCTTTTTGGGCTTATGCTATTTATGCTTTATAAGTTTTATAAGATATCAAGGTATAGCACCACTGTCAGGCTTTCAAGAGTTTTTAATGTAGGTTACATCTTTGCTATACTTATAGCTACTATGACAGCTATTTGTATTTTTGGAGATTTATTTTCAATGTCTGTGGTGAGAGGTTCAGTCCTTGTTGCAAATGTTTTTATATGTGCAGTTTATGTTGTCTCCAGAAGACATCCGAGCTACAACAGGATGCTTAAGATAGAGATAGAAAAGGTAAGCTATGTTAATTCCTACATTAAAGGACTTGATTCAGATAGAGTAATAGCAAATCTCTATTCCCTTATGAGGGAAGAGAAGGCCTTTGCAGATGAGGATATTTCTTTGAAAAAACTGGCAGATGAGCTTGATATTACCACTCATCAGTTATCGCAAATTTTAAATGAAAAGATAAAAAAGAATTTTAATACCTTTATAAACGAGTTTAGGGTAGAATAAGCAAAATCTCTCCTTGTGGAGGAAGCTGATAGATCTATACTTTCAATAAGTCTTGCTGTTGGTTTTAATTCCTATACAACCTTTTGTACCACCTTTTCAAAATATACAGGCGAGTCTCCAAGTAATTATAGAAAGAGATTTTTAAAGGGCCATCTGCCAAAGAAATGACAGATAAGCCCTCTGGCTGAGTTATTAGATTAGTCCTGTCGATTTGTTCTTGTCCAGATATTCATCTTTTCAGCCTCTGCTATTAATTCCTCTCTAAAGTCGGGGTGAGCAATGCCTATGAGTGCTTCGGCCCTTTCCCATGTAGATTTTCCTTTAAGCTGAACTATTCCATATTCTGTGACAATATAATGGACCATGTTTCTTGTGACAGTTACAACTGTTCCAGGTTTGAATGTCGGCACTATCCGTGATTTCAGGTTTCCATTTTTGTCTGTGTAGGTTGATTCAAGGCATATAAAAGATTTTCCACCTTCTGAATGAAACGCCCCGTATACAAAATCCCATTGCCCACCTGTTCCGGTAATATGCCTGAATCCATTGGACTCTGAAGAAACCTGGCTGTAAAGATCCACCTCAAGGCAATTATTTATTGAAACAACATCTGGATTTGCAGCAATAATCTTAGGATCATTGACCATATTCACAGGATATGATGCAAGGAATGGGTTGTTGTCCATAAAATCATAAAGCCTCTGGGAGCCAAAGGCAAAGGTGTATACCATTTTTCCAGGATAAACTTTTTTCTTGTTGTTGCTTATACATCCCTGTTCAAACATGTCTATATAGGAATCAACTAACATCTCTGTGTGAACGCCAAGATCTTTAAGTCCAGACGAAGCAATTAGCTTGCCAAGGGCATTGGGCATTCCTCCAATTCCAAGCTGGATGCAGCTTCCATCTTTCATCTCATTGATTAGCATTGAGGCAATTTTTTTCTCTGTTTCTGATGGAGTCTCTTCTGGAGCAGTAAGAAGTGGGGCATGATCTGATTCAACAATGTAATCAACCTCAGAGATGTGAACTGATTCATCAAGGCCACCAAGGCAGTATGGTATGTTTTTGTTAACCTCAACTACTACTGTTTTTGCATGTTTTATTATAGTTTTTACAAAGGTGTTTGCAATTCCAAAATTAAAGAAGCCATTTTTGTCCATGGCAGTTGCGCGCATAAATAAAATATCTGTTCCTGCATAGCCGCATTCTACTGTGCGTGGATATTCGTGAAATAGTGATGGCAGATAGTCGCACAGCCCTTTGTCGTGAAGAATTCTGTCTCCAATGCTAAAGTGCGCATTGGTAAAGATAATATGCTCTCTTTTTTGATCTGCCCATACAGCTTGACAGATACCAGGATACACTTGAGTCTGGAGTTTTACATTATGCAGCTCATGAACTCTTTGAGCCAGAAATTTATCTATATAAACAGGTGATAGTATAAAGCCGGCATAGCATATTCTGCTATTTGATTGAACAAGCCTTGCAGCTTCTTCTCCAGAGATGAGCTTGCTGCGGTATTCACTTTCATACTGGGGGGTTATGATATTCATAGATTTTCTCCTTGAGATTGAGATCTTATCATTTTACAAAAAGACTTAGCTAAAGTAATAAGCTTTCTGTAAAAGGATTAAACAGGATGATTATAGTATAGAGAATTGAGGTTGTCTTGCGGATTTATAAAAGCAAAGGTTTGCATATATTCAGGATTATAAAAATGAAAGTGAGGCTATTTTCTTTTCATGGCAACTAAAATAATATCCTCATCAAGCTCTGCATAATCAGTAAAATCATATACAGACTCAATAATTGAGTGGACTATTTCAAGGGAGTCGAGATTTGCATTTTCTTTAAATTTGCCTTTGAGTCTCTCTAAGCCAAATTCTGTATTTGTGTTTTCTTTTTTTGCTCTTAATATTCCTGGTGTATAATAAAGAAGAATGTCTCCTTCCTCCATACTTATGGTGAGATCTCTGAAGAAGGATCTATTGGTAAAGAGTTTTCCAGTTTCTGTTTCTGACAGGTTTATTACTCCATTTTTATTGTTGATATAAAGAAGGGAATGAATTTTCCCAAAAGAAGAAATAGATACCTTGGCTGTTTTAAGATTGATCTGATATATTGATAGATAAATATCAGCTATATTTCCAGGTATAGAGTTTTTTAGTTTGTTGTTGATTTTATCAATGATTACAGAAGGAACATTTTTTATTAGCTCATCACTTCTAAGCATAGTCTTGATCATTCCACCAATAAAGGAAGAGGAATGGCCTTCATTAGCTATATAGCAGGTTGCTACAGTGTAGGTGTTTTTGTCATTAAAAAAACCATCAATAAAGGCACCACTCATAAACTTTGCAGGGAGATATGCACTTCTTATATCCATTTCTTTTACATCATCAAATTTTGGGAAAAGCCTTGCTTGAATATCGCGCATATTGAGCAGTTCTTTTTTAGATTCACTTCGTTGAAAGACTTCTCTGTTTGCATATACTGAGAGATCAGAAAGAGTCTTTGCAATAAAACTCAACAACCTTTTGCTAATATCTGTTATTGCCTTTTCTCCTTGTGTGACAACTGCCCATTGGGCATAGTTTTCTACTTTAGAGATAGATACAAAACAGTTTATCTTTTTTGAGTATTTAGAAGTGAGTTCCAGAGAAAATTCTTCCCCTCCTTTGAGTTTTTCTGTAAAATCTGGAATTTTGATAAGAGTCTCATAAGACATATAAGGGAAGTCTTCGGATAAGGATTTTTTTGCAAGGGAATGGCCAGAGTCACCCTCTACATAAACCATTTCTATAAATTTAATATCTATAATATCTGCAATATCTGCAATTTGCCTGATTAATATTTCAGCGATTTCATTATTAGTCATAGCTATAAAAATATTTTTATATTTTATTTAAAAGTAACATCAAAAGCCCTATATAGTCAAATTTTTTTTAAAAAGCTTTAAAAAGAATTTTTATTGACTCTTTTTTGTTTAAGGCTTAAGCTTCTGAAAGAATTATGGAATTTGCTGCGGCGAGGTTTTATGTATCTTGGTTCTGATAAATATGGTGAAATAAAATATGTTGATGATGTAAGCAGGCTTCTCACAGAGCTTTGTGGTGAAAGAGATATAGCTGTAATAAAGGAAAAGTTAGTTGATATAGTGCTGTTTATTCGCTATGAGCTTAAGACCAGAGGAAGTCTCAAGGGTATAAAAACAGAGTCTCTTGGAGAGCTTGAAACTCATGTAATAAAATTTCTTGCATCATATAATGGCCATGATTTTGAAGAGCTATATCACCTTATATATGAGCTTATAAAGCAAATCCCCAAGTTTAATATCTATGGCATAGACATAACAGAGCTGAGAGATATTGCACACGATTTTGAGGCTGAATATAGATATGATCCAGTCTTTGGATCAATTGCAGCAGACATAAGAAAGCTCACTCATCAGCACCTTTCAGATAAGGTTATTTCAAAGATTGAAAAATTTGAGCAATTTCTCCTTTCAGATAAGACAAGTGCAATGATTGATGGTAGCACTGTTTATAATGTATCCAAAGAGGCAAAGGAGGATCTGCTTGAGTCAGAAATCTTTCAGGAGCTTCTGGAGCTTAAGAATAAGCTTAAGATCGCATGGTCAGACAGAGGCGACACAAAAAATGGAATGAGCAGAGAGGAATTTTTTAAGGTAATAGATTCAAATTTGTCAGGTCTTATAACTGATGAGGTGAAGACTCTTAAAAATTATGAACATTTTTTGCATCATCTCCAGAGAGCAAAGGAGGTTCTCAAGGATAAAGAATGGGAAGATGCAGCAATAG
This sequence comes from Spirochaetes bacterium ADurb.Bin218, assembly GCA_002069965.1. Taxonomy (GTDB): domain Bacteria; phylum Spirochaetota; class UBA4802; order UBA4802; family UBA5550; genus UBA5550. The sequence goes on from MWCI01000006.1 coordinate 53,426, forward strand.
GCAGAATTCGTTATAATCTCAAAAAATTGATTGAGGAAATTACTTTAACAGAAACTAAAAACAAGGGTGAACTTCTTTTTAGATTGATTACAACAGACTCTCTCCTTGAACAGATAGCCTTCATTTATTACTCAAATCTTGTTAACACAAAGTATAAGATTATTACTGATAACACATACATTGATGCACTGCATCTTCTTGTGGATTTAACCTTTTGTGTCAGAGCTGTTGGCCATGGAACAAAAATTTTAGGTCGCTTTGCTTTGCTTATAGAGAGAATACTTCTGCAACTTGATTCCCGTCCTGATAGAATAGCTCATTTCCCCAGCATTGTAGAGGCAATGAACTCTGAGCTTGAGAATAATTTTCTTGCTATTAAGGAACTTTATTATAGCTATCTCTCTGATAGAGATAATGCACCTGCGCTGACTGCTATACTGAACAATATTATAAGGGAAAAGACAACTCATGTTTTGGGTATACTCATAAACAGTATAAAAAACTATGATGTGCGAAAATCTGCAGAGCCCTATCAACAGATACTTGATGAGCTTAAAAATAGAGGCAAACTTACAATAAAAGATTTTGTTTACAGCTTTGGCACAGATATAGATGAGTCAATTGGAAAACTGGAGAAGATCGAATTCATGGGAGGCAAGGGCTTTTCCCAGATAAGAAATTCTCGTATTTTGCGTTCAATTAAATTGCCAAACTTTGATGTTCCAAAGGGTTATGGCTTTAGCACTTTGACCTGGTATCACATGCAAAAGGGATTTTTCACTGTTGATGATATAAGGAACGAAATTTTCCGGATGATAAAAAATTTAGAGAAACGAACAGGTAAAAAATACGGTGATAGCGACAATCCTCTTTTGCTTATGGCAAGATCTGGCAGTGTTGTTTCAATGCCAGGTATACTGGATACAGTTAGCCATATAGGCATAAATAAGGAAATTGCAGATAGGTGGTCAAAAAATTTAAAAGAACCAGCAAGAGCTTATCAGGCCTATATATCCTTTATGCTAAGTTATGCAAAGAGCGTCCTTGGGCTTGACACAGAAGCTCTGGTGAAGGAAACTGGCTTTGATAGTTATGTCTCTGTTTTTAGAGAAGGACTTTTTATTATGAAGGATGCTGCAGATGCAATATTTCAGGCTATACAGGAGAAGGGCTGTGGAGCCTTTATTCCTGATGATCCTTATGAACAGATTTATAAATCAGCAATAGCAGTGTTTAGATCCTTTGAGAGTGATGTTGTAAAAAAGCAGACAATACATCTTGGTATACCAGAGCAGTTTCAAACAGGCTGTCTTATACAGGAGTGCGTTCCAGTTCTTTCAGCAAATGATTGCTCTGGTGTATTTTTTACACGCAATCCAAACACAGGAAGAATTGGCAGCAAATATGATGAGCAGATTGAATTCAGCGATGGATTTTTTGGAAATGTCATAGCAGATGGAGCCATAACCCCTGGTAATACAGAAGATTTCATCAGACTTCATCCAGAGCACTATGAGGGATTTAGAAAGTTTAAATATGTAGATGAGAGAATACAGAGATTCCCAACGGATATTGAATTTGCCATAAGAGGAGGGGTTGCATATATAGTTCAGTCCAGAGTTTTAAAGCAATCGCCCATTGCTCGTATTATAAATAGCTATGAGTTTTATAAAGAGAATATCTACACAAAGTATAAGCTCATAAAGAGAACAGCCTTTGGACTTAATAAGAAGATAATCGGAACCTATCTTGATCGCAAAGCCTTAAGCGATGCACCTGTTATTGCTCAGGGTAAACCTGTAAATGGAGGAGCTGTGAGAGGAAGGCTTATAAAAGATCAAAATAGCATAAGTCTTTTTGATGGGAAACTTATATTTATAACAGAGAGCAATGTTCCGCCCAAGGTAATTATGGCAGAAAACAGATTCTATGGCTATATATCAAAGGAGGGAGGGGTAACCTCTCATGCAGCACTTGTTGCCATAGGAGAGGGCAAGCCCTGTGTAACTGATGTTCATTGGGAGCAGAATAAAGAGCCAGGTCATGAGGATGAAATAATTATAGGTTCAACTGTTTTAAGAGAAGGCGATTATATCACCTTAGATGCAAATACTGGAATGATTTACAAAGAGGATATTCCAATACTTGAGGTGTCTGTAGTTGATAGTGAGTATAAAGAGATTAAAGATGCAATCCTCTCTGTAATAGAGGAACTGGTTGCACCTGTAGAACAATATTGAAGTCAGTTAATAATAAAATTCTTTACAAAAATTTTGTTTGATTTTATTTTTAACTTACTTTAAAAATAAGCTCTTCAAGGCTATTATCAGAGACTTCATCATTTTGAAAACGCAAAACAGGGAAAATCATGAATGTTATTTATATATCAAAAATTGCTGTTACTATTTTCTTTGGACTTATTCTTGGCTTTTTGTCATCAATACCTGTTGGGGCAGTTCAGCTTGAGGTAATAAAGAAGACAATCAATGGCCATACGAAGCCAGCAATAGCTACAGCCCTTGGCTCTGCTACATCGGATTTGCTTTATGGCTTGCTCACTCTTTTTGGATTTGGACACTTTCTTTTGCACAAGGATTTTCAAATCTTTATTTATCTTATGGGCATAGTAGTTCTCCTTTATCTGATTTATAAGTCTTACCAGGAGAGGGAGTATATGCTCCATAAAGAAAAGAGGATAAAGTATAACAAGAGACTCTCTTTTTTGACTGGATTTACAATTGCAGTGACAAACCCGGGCATGATAATATGGTGGTTTATAGGATTCAGGCTTTATGCAGATCTCAATTTGTTTGATGTAATTACACCTGTTATTAAGCTTTGTTTTGTTATATCAGGTGCCATTGGTCTTGCTTTATATCTCATACTTGAGGCAGCCATATTGCATAGGCTAAAGAGATCCTTTTCTGAGAAGTTTCTCTATAGGGCAAATGTCTTTCTTATGATTGTTCTTGGGGTTTTGGTTTTATATTTTGCTTACAAACTTGTGCTTATTATTTTTAATCTAAAAAATATGCCTTCTTTTTAAGTTACCTGTAGTAGACTTTTCAACTGCCCTTAGATTGTAAAGGGCATAGAGATTTATCCAATAAGATAGGTCCCAGTCCCTGTTGCAATTAAGTTGTCGCTATCATTGAACATGTCCATACGTGTAACTGCAATCTTGTTGCCTGCACGTATTACATAAGAAATACATCTAAATTTTTTGCCGCTGCCAGGACGCAGATAGTCAACTCTTATGTTGAGTGTGCTCATTTTGCTAAAGCGAGAAATCAGCTCTGCAATGCTAACTCCTTTCATTGAGTGGATTGCATGTGTTTGAGCAATAATTCCTCCTGCAAGATCTATTACAGCAGAGATCACGCCGCCATGGAGAATTTTTTGAACATAATTGCCATAGAGCTCTTCTCTTGAGTCAATTTCTATGATTGCCTTTTCCAGGGAAAGTTCCTTTACCTTTATTCCAAGGTAAACGTTAAAGGGCATCTTGGAATTATAGACTTCTTTAAGAGTTTCTATTATAACTTTAATTGCCTCTGGTTTTGTGAAGTCTGGAATGCTTTTAAGAAAATCTTCAGGAAGAGAAGCGCTATTTAATATTTCTGCTGTAGAGATGTTCTTTTTTTTATCCATTCACAGTCACTGACTTATTTTAAAACTAAATTAACCCGATATCGGCAGGCCTGATTCGGGTTAATTTAAATGTTAATTATAACAAAATTTTATTTACTGAGGTCTGTAAACATCAAAGACATAGTTGCGTCTTTCTTTTTTTATCTGCACTGCCCATCCTTCGTTTTCAAAAAAAGACTGAAAGCTCTTTGCAACAGGATAGTTGATAACAACAGATGGATTTACTGTGCAAAATTTTGTGTCATCCCAGTTATTTCTTTTCATGGTTACCCAAGCTTCTGCAATTACTTGCTTGAGAATGTTTTCTTCATTCTGATCAACGGTAGATATATCCTTTAAACTGAAACCTGCCATTTCGATCTCCTTATCCTTGGTATAAGTTTTTAAATGCTAATACTAATTAATTTAATAGCAAAGTCTAATATGTCAATAAAAATTATCGGCAATGTGATAATTTTTATAATAGAATTTAATCCTTGACATGAAATTTATGTATTATATTATGCAACAAATTGCATAATATAAGGGGGATCTATGAAGATTCTTGTTTTAAATGGAAGCCCAAAGGGTGATTCAAGTGTAACAATGCAGTATGTGAAATTTATTCAGAAAAAAATTCCTTCCCATGACTTTGATTTTATAAATGTTGCACAAAATATTGTAAGTATTGAGAAGGATGAAAAATTTTTCAATGAAATAATCGAAAAGGTTAAGGAAAGTAATATTATATTATGGGCAACTCCTCTGTATGTCTGTCTTGTTCCATCTCAATATAAGAGATTTATAGAGCTTATATGGGAAAGAGGTGCAGATGGCGCTTTTTCTGGTAAGTATGGCGCTGTCATTACTACATCCATTCATTTTTTTGACAACAGTGCTCATAATTACATGAGAGCTATTTGTGAAGATTTAAATATGAATTTTGCTGGTTCTTTTTCTCCTGATATGTATGACATTATGAATAAAGATGGCAGGGATAAGCTTATAGCCTTTGGCAAAAAAATTTTTTACATTGCACAGAACAATATGGTAACCTCAAAGGCCTTTGCAAAGCCTGTGTATGAGATAAAAAGCTACAGTTTCACTTTACCTGTAAAAAAGAAGGATTTTGGCAATAAAAAGGTGCTTGTTCTTACAGATAGAGAATATAAAGGAGATAATCTCTCCGCCATGATTGATAGATTTATTAGCAATGTTGATGGCTCTGTAGAGCTCATCTCTTTGTCTGATATTGATATTAAGGGTGGATGCCTTGGATGTTGCCAGTGCGGATTTGATTATAGGTGTGTATATACAGGCAAGGATGAGTTCATTGATTTTTATAATAATAAGTTGCGCAGTGCTGATATTATAATCTTTGCAGGTGAGATAAAAGATCGCTATCTCTCTGCTAAATGGAAGCAGATGTTTGATAGGGCCTTTTTCAATACTCATACTCCAACTCTTGGGGGAAAGCAATTTGGAATTTTACTCTCTGGTCCTTTTTCATTTATGGCAAACCTCAGAGAAATTTTACTTGCCTATTTTCAGTGGCAGGGAGCAAATCTTATTGATATAGTATCTGATGAATATGACTCAGAGACTATAGACAGGCTTATTGATAATCTTGCACAGAATTTACTGTGGAGTGCAGGTGAGGGCTATGTAGAGCCTCCTACATTTTTGGGAGTTGGTGGTCGCAAGATCTTCCGTGATGATATATGGGGAAGATTGAGATTTGTTTTTCAGGCAGATCATAAATATTATGAAGAAAATGGATTTTACGATTTTCCTCAGGATGATCAAAAAACCATTGAGATAAATAAAAAGATGATTGAACTTACAAGCAATCCTGAGATGAGAGAAAATGTCAGAAAGATGATAAAAACAGAGATGGTAAAACCAATGAAGCATATAGTTGAAACAAAGTAGGGAATATGAATAATAATCCTGAGAGCTTAATAAAATCTAAAAGGCCTATTAAAGGGAAAAATTCCTTTAATAGGCTGAAGAATAGATTTTTTCTTCCCCATTTTATTAAAGAGATGAAGAGGATGGGGATTGGTGGGATCTCTGGTGGCAATTCTCTGCGACTCATTACAAGGGGTGATGATTTTTTTGATGCTGTGATCTCTGCTATTGACTCTGCCAGAAAGAGTATAAACCTTGAGACCTATATTTTTCGCAGCGATGAAGTCGGTTGGATTATTGCAGAAAAGCTGGCAGAGAAGGCTTCTCAGGGGCTTGAAGTAAATGTTATATATGATGCCTTTGGTTCAATAGCTGCCTCTAAGATAATGTTTGACATGATGAGATCAGCAGGTGTGGAGATAATAGAATATCATCCCATTGTTCCATGGAAGAGATATTGGGGTATAAGCTTTCGGGATCACAGGAAAATTTTGATTATTGACGGCGAAAAGGCTTTTCTTGGCGGGATAAATATCGGCAAGGAGTATGCCGGTCCTAAATACGAAGGGGGAAACTGGAGGGATACTCATCTATGTATTGAAGGTCCTGCTGTGAGAGATGTTCAGTTTTTTTTTATGGAAAACTGGTATAGAAATGGTGGCGCTGTTTTAAATAGCAGACTTTATTTCCCTCACCTTGATAAGAAGGGAAATATTCTCCTTATGATATTGTGCACAAAGGGACGTAAAAAGGTTAAACCTGTATATGAGTCCTATATATCAGCAATAGCCAATGCCAGAAGTTCTATATATATAACTAATGCTTATTTTATACCTGATGGTCGCATATACAGAAGTCTTGTAAAAGCAGCCGAGAGGGGTGTTGATGTAAAAATTATTCTACCAGGGAAATCAGATATCCCTGTGGTAAAATATGCCAGTCGCTATCTGTACAAAAGATATTTGAGGCATGGGATAAAAATTTTTGAATATCAGGAGTCCATTCTCCATGCAAAGACTGCTGTAATAGATGGCCTGTGGGCAACGGTGGGTTCGTCAAATCTTGATAGGCGGAGCTTTAGACGAAACCTTGAGATAAATGCAGTGGTGCTTGATCAGGGATTTGGTCAGATTATGGAAGAGGTTTTTTTTGAGGATCTAAATAAAAGTCTTGAAATTACACTGGAAAATTTTGGAAAGAGAAGGCCTTTTGAGTTTTTTCTTGAATGGCTTTGTTATAGATTTCGCAATATTTTATAAAAAATACCTTGACATTTTTTAGAGTTTTTAAGGAATAAGCAGAAGAAAGGAAGAGTATGGTTTTTGAAAGGTCAAACATAGGATATTTTTTAGCCTTTATGATCCTTGGCGGGATTCTGGGATCTGCGCTGGGGAATCTTGTTGTAAAGTTTATTCCACAGTTTAATATCATTACAACAAGTCTCACAGGACCAATAGGATTTAACTTGGAGATTCTTTCTTTTAGTATGAAATTAAATTTTGCGTCGATTGTAGGCATAATTTTTGGCATAATCGTTTTTCGCAAGATTTAAGGCTGCGCCAGCAGCTATCAAAAGTATCCTTAAAAATTAGATTTTAAGGATATGGATTTAAACCAGTCTAAGACTGGTTGCCTCATTCCGATGAATAGGCAAAAGACTTTTATTTTTTATGCACTATAGGTGTGCTTTTATACCGTGAGATTATTTTCTCTCAGGGTGATTATTTTATGATTAAATTACAGGGGGTATTTAATTGGCTGTAGTATCTATGAAAGCTTTGCTCGAGTCAGGTGTGCACTTCGGGCATCAGACAAGAAGATGGAATCCCAAAATGTCTCAGTTTATATTTACTGCAAGGAATGGGATTCATATTATTGACCTGCAAAAGACTATGCAGAGAGTTAAAATTGCTTATGCTGCAATGAGAGATCTGGCTGCAAATGGAGGTAAGGTTCTCTTTGTTGGAACAAAGAAACAGGCTCAGGGTGCAATTGTCGAGTATGCAGAAAAATGCGGTATGTATTATGTTTCTGAGAGATGGCTTGGTGGATTGCTTACAAATTTCAAGACTGTGAGTAACTCTATCCAGAGGCTTAAAGAGCTGGAAAGAATGCAGGCAACAGATTCATGGGATGCAGAAACCAAAAAAGAAGTTCTTGAGCTTCAAAGAGAGCTTGCAAAAAAGAATAAAATACTAAGTGGTATCAAGAATATGGCTTCTCTTCCTGATGCTCTTTTCATTATTGATCCTAAGAGAGAGGCTATTGCAGTTCAGGAGGCAAGAAAACTCGGTATTCCTATTTTTGCTGTAGTTGATACAAATTGTAATCCAGATGAGATAGATTATCCAATCCCTGGAAATGACGATGCAATTAGAGCTATTGCTCTTTTCCTTGAGGTTATGGCAAATGCCATCATTGAAGGTCAATCTGGCGGACAGGCTGCTCAGGTAGCTTTTGAAGAAGATGAAGAGGTTGCACCAGAGGTTCTTGCTGAGGTGGACAAAGAAAAGATTGTTCAGGAAAAGGAAGAAGAAGCATCTGCTGATGTAGATGATGAATGGTAAGATTTAAGAAAAAGCAGATCAAAAAAATCTGCTTTTTTAATGAATCTTTGTCAAAGTTTAATTAAAAAATTAAGAATATTTAAGGAGATTTAAAAGTGGCAGAAATTACCAGTGAAATGATAAAAGAATTAAGAGATAAAACTCAAGCTGGCATGATGGATTGCAAAAAGGCTCTCACTGAGTGTGGTGGAGATATGGAAAAGGCTGTGGAATTTTTAAGAAAGAAAGGCCTTGCCTCTGCAGACAAAAAAGCAGGAACTGCTGTTTCTGAGGGCATAGTTGCTTCTTATATCCATAGCAATAATAAAATAGGCGTGCTTCTTGAGCTTAAATGTGCTACTGACTTTGTTGCAAGGAACGAGGATTTTCAGAATTTAGCAAAGGAAATTGCAATGCAGATAGCAGCTGCAAATCCTCTTTATGTATCTCCAGAGGATGTCCCTGCTGATGTAATAGCAAAGGAAAAGGAAATATACAAAGAACAGATGAAGGACTCTGGCAAGCCAGACAATGTCATTGAAAAAATCGTTGAAGGGAAACTTTCAAAATTTTACTCAGAGGTTTGTCTTTTAGAGCAGGAATACATTAAGGATTCATCTGTTAAAATCAGAGATCTTATAAAACAAAAGATAGCTGTCTTCGGTGAAAATATCGAGGTAGGGAAGTTTGCAAGATTTCAAATAGGCAACTAATAAATGGATAAAGGCAAACTTAGATATAAAAGGATACTTTTAAAGCTCAGCGGTGAGGCTCTTGCTGGACAGGATAAAACTGGAATAAATCCAGATGTGATTCAGCAAATAGCTACAGAAATTAAAGAGGTCTCTGATCTTGGTGTGGAAGTCGCTCTTGTGATTGGAGCTGGCAATATTTTTCGAGGAGCTATGGCTGAGTCCCTTGGGATAAACAGATCAACAGGGGATTTTATGGGGATGCTTGCCACAGTGATGAATTCAATGGCTGTTGAGAACACTCTTGAAAAGATGAATAAGCCCACGAGAGTTTTGACAGCCATAGAGATGAAGCACGTAGCAGAGCCCTATACAATTCAAAAAGCTCTTGATTATCTCAAAAAAGGTAGAATAGTAATTGCAGCTGGGGGAACAGGTCATCCTTATTTTACAACAGATACAGCTGCAAGCCTTAGAGCTGTTGAGCTTAGTGCTGATGTGCTGCTTAAGGCAACTAAGGTTGATGGCGTCTATACAGGCGATCCAGAGAAGGATCCCAATGCAGAGAAAATTGTGGAGATTCCATATATGGAGATGATTAAAAGGCAACTACGAGTTATGGATCTCACTGCAATATCCCTTTGCATGGACAATAATCTTCCTATTATAGTTTTTAATCTCTTTGAGAGGGGAGCTCTTAAAAGAATAGTTCTTGGCGAGGCAGTAGGAACAAAAATTTATTAAACATGGAGACACTTATGGTTGATGATATTTTACATGATGTTGAAGATAGAATGCAAAAGAGTGTGAAATCTCTTCAGAAAGAGTTTTCTACCATAAGGACAGGTAGAGCTAATCCTGCAATGTTTGAGGGGATTAAGGTACATGTCTATGGATCAGATATGCCTCTCAACCAGGTGGCCACTATTTCTATACCTGAGCCAAGGCTTGTTGTTATTCAACCATGGGACAGAGGCAATCTTGGAGAGATAGAAAAGGCGATACTTAAGTCAGATCTATCTGTGAATCCGTCAAATGATGGTAATCTAATCCGCATACAAATTCCTGAACTTACTGAGGAGCGTCGTAAGGAATATGTTAAGCTTGCAAAGCAGAAAGCTGAAGAGTGCAAGGTGGCAATAAGAAATATTCGAAGAGACGGAAATGATATGATTAAATCTCTGGAAAAGGATAAAGAGATTACAGAGGATGAATCAAAATCTGCTCAGGATAAAATTCAAAAGATTACAGATAAATATGTAGATGAAGTTACCAAAATGACAGAGAACAAAGAGAAGGAAATTTTAAACCTTTAAAATAAAAAATTATATTGCCATTCCTGTTTTTTGCTTTTAATTTATATGAGTATATGCTCAATAGCTAAAATGGGAATGGCAAAATTTTATTTAAAAATTATAAAAACAGAGCCTAAACTAAGATGATATTGCAAAAAAAAGAGGAAAATCGGATTCCTGCTCATGTTGGGATAATAATGGATGGTAATGGCAGATGGGCAAAACAGAGAAATTTGCCCCGCAGTGAAGGCCATAAATATGGAGCAGATGTAATAGAGCCATTGATGGATTGTGCCATTGAATTAGGTGTAAAGGCAGTATCATTGTATGCTTTTTCTGTGGAAAATTGGGCAAGACCTGTTTCTGAGGTGAAAGGGCTATGGCAATTGCTGGAGTATTTTTTTAAAACAAAGCTTGATCTTATAAAAGATAAGGATATTCAAATCAGACATTCGGGATCGTTAAAGCGCTTACCCTCTTCTACAAAAAATATGATAATAAAAGCTGTTGAGGAAACAAAAAAGAATAAAACCATAGTTTTAAATTTTTGTGTTAATTACGGTGGAAGGCAGGAGATAATAAAAGCCGTTAATGATTGGCTGGCAAGTGCAAAGCCCGGAGAGGTTATTACAGAGAAAAAACTTGAAAAGCATCTTTATACAGCAGGATTGCCAGAGCTTGATTTGCTTATCAGAACCAGTGGAGAATACAGGATAAGCAACTTTTTGCTATGGCAGCTGGCATATACAGAGCTATATTTTACGGATGTCCTGTGGCCTGATTTTGGTCCAGATGATCTTCGTAGGGCAGTGGCAGAATTTCAAAAAAGAGAAAGGAGATTTGGAGGTCTATGAGCGTATTTAACAGAGAAACTTTTACAAGAATTTTAAGCGCAATTATAACTCTTCCTATTCTTGTTTATGTGCTTACAACTGATGATTTTCTTAGCCTTCCTGTTCTTGTTGCAACAGTAATTATATCACTATTTTGCCTTTATGAATTTTATATGATGGCAGACAGAGGGGAAGATGGGTATCCCTTTATTAAAGCCGGGCTGATATTTGGTTTTATTCTAAATGTATTGATGTATATATTTGCCTATGGAAAACTCCTTGGGTTATCTGGAACAATTGCATTGTATGATGCAAGAATTATTACGGCATATTTTATGGTTTTCATTGCAACAGTTCTTCTTTTGCAGCTTTTTACCAGGCCACTTAAAGGTGCAGCCTATTCTCTTGGTGTTACTCTCTTTGGTGTTTTTTATATAGTATTATCTCTTTCCCATTTGATTTTATTAAAGTCCCTCAAGGATGGACCTTTTTATATTATCATTGCTGTTGCTGTTGTTATGCTCAATGACACTGGTGCTTATTTTGGTGGGAGTGCCTTTGGTAAGCACAAGGCTGGAATTGCAGCTTCTCCAAATAAATCCTGGGAGGGATATTTTACCGGTCTTCTTTTCAGCATTATTGCATTTATTCTTACAAATCAGATCTTTATCTCTTTTTTTGGGAGAGAACTCTTTTCCATGATTGAGTGTGTTTTTCTGGGGATATTGCTCAGTATCATGGCAAATATCGGTGACCTTATTGAATCTGCAATAAAAAGAGATGGAGGCTTTAAGGATTCTGGTAGAATAATCCCTGGACATGGTGGCATGTGGGATGTCTTTGATGCTACTATTTTTGCATTGCCATTTTTTTATTATTATCTTGTTTTTAAAGGAATACCCTGAGTCCAATGAAATATGTAACTATACTGGGAGCAACAGGTTCAATAGGACTTTCTGCTCTCAGAGTAATAAGAACAAATCCACAAAAGTTTAAAGTTTTTGGCCTTTCCTGTAACAGAAATCTTAAAATTTTGTCACAACAAATTGAAGAATTTAATCCTTTTGTTGTGGCAATTGCAGACGCTTCTTTAAGAAATAGTGATGAGCTATCTCATCTGATGGAAAAAAATCCAGAAGTAGAGTTTCTCTTTGGAGATGAGGGAGTGGTTGAGCTTGCCGCTCGGAAGTGCGATATAGTGCTTTCTGCCATAGTTGGAGCTGCAGGTTTGAGACCTTCGCTGGCTGCCATAGGCAATTGCAGGAGAATCGCTCTTGCAAATAAGGAAACCCTTGTTATGGCAGGGACTATTTTTATGAAGCTCATTGCCGAAAGTGGTACAGAGCTTTTACCAGTGGACAGTGAGCACAGTGCAGTATTTATGCTTATGAGGAATGTTCAGATATCTCACCTTGAGAGGATAATTCTTACTGCCTCTGGAGGAAGTTTAAGGGATCTGCCGCTTGAGGATTTGCCAGCTGTTACTCCTGAGATTGCACTGAAGCATCCTACGTGGAGTATGGGGAATAAAATTACAATTGACTCTGCCACTTTGATGAATAAAGGTCTTGAGGTAATAGAGGCTCATCATCTATTTGGAGTTTCTTATGATAAGATAGATGTGTTGATTCATCCAGAGAGTGTAATACACTCAATGATTGAGACAATTGATGGCTCAGTTTATGCTCATATGGGAGAGGCAGATATGGCTTTGCCTATAATCAATGCCTTCACATATCCAGATAAAATACGAAATGAATTTGGAAGACTTGATTTTGTGAAGCTAAAGAGCCTTACATTCAGAGAACTGGATAAGAGGCGATATCCATCCCTTGACCTATGTTATGCAGCAGGGATGCGAGGAGGCAATGCCCCTGCTATTTTGAATGCAGCAAATGAAGAATGTGTCTATGCTTTTTTAGAAAGGAAAATTGCTTTTACAGATATAGTTAAAATTATAGAAAAGGTTCTTTCGGATGTTTCTTTTATCTCTGATCCAGATATTGATGACATTTTTAAGTCTGATAAAGAGGCAAGAATCTTATCCAGGTCTTATATAAAGGAGTATGAAAAATGATAACACTTACGTATATATTTGCAGCAGTTCTTTTGCTTGGACTATGTATCTTTGTCCATGAGCTTGGTCATCTTCTTGGTGGCAGGATGGTTGGCATTAAGGCAAAGGTATTTTCCCTTGGATATGGAAGAGGTTTTATAAAGAAGAAGATAGGGGATACAACCTATCAGATTACCCTCATCCCTCTTGGAGGTTATTGCCAGTTTTATGGTGAGGATCCTTCAGAGGCACGTGAGGGTAAGGGGTTTGAGTTTTTATCTGCCCATCCCCTAAAGAGGATTGTCACAGTTGTTATGGGACCTTTGTTTAATCTGTTTTTTGGTATTTTGATATTTTTTATAATGAACTTTGTAGGATATTCTAAAGAGACAAATCGTATACTTATACCCTCAGAGATGGTTCAGGGAGGGGAGTATTCTGCTGCTTATTCTGCAGGCTTAAGAACAGGTGATGAGATCATTGCCATAAATGGGGAGGAGATTAAATCCTTTTCTGATATTCAAAGCAAAATATTTTTTTCAGAAGGGAAGGCGCTGGATATAACTGTCAGACGTAATGGTGAGACTAAGACCTTTAGCGTTACCCCAAAAAGTGAAAGTGGAGAGATGAGGTTTTCCATCGGAGTAATACCTTATACTGAGGGGATAACAGTTACAAATGTTTCTGAAGGAGGTCCTGCCTATGCAATGGGACTTAAACCTGGAGATATTATAACTCATATTGATGGTAAGGAAGTTCACTTCCCCTCTGAGTTTTCAGAGTATATTCAGAAAAATTTTGATCGTGAATTGACTGTGTCGTTTTTAAGAGGTGAAGATACAAGGACTATTACAGTAAGACCTGCCATGACAGATATTTTTGCAGTAGCAGAAAATCCCGAAAAACAGATAACCTTTATGGGAGATGAGATTTTTAAAAGGAATATCTCAAAGGGGTTAGTGCGTATTGATGGGAAGATTATTGATAAATATGAAGACTTTTTATCAGAGGTAACCAAAAATTCAAATCGGCCACTGATTATAGATGTAGGAAAGGATAGATATAAAGGTGTTGTCTCAATTTCCAGCAGAGCAATAATCGGTGTGGGGATTGGAGTTTCTTTTGAGATGAATCATGTTAAATATGGAACTGTAGATGCGCTTAAACTTGCACTAATTGAACCATGGGAATTTATATACATGAATATAAAAGGCTTTGCCATGTTATTCTCAGGCGAGATAGGAGTGCGAGAGAATCTCTCAGGACCTATAAGAATTGCAAAAATAGCAGGGGATGTTTTAACTGAAAGAGGTTTTGCGGATTTTTTTCTCTTGATGGCGCGTATTTCCATAATACTTATGTTTATGAATCTTTTGCCAATACCTGCTGTTGACGGCAGCCATATACTTCTTTATACTCTGGAGCTTGTGAGAGGTAAGCCCTTAAGTGAAGCTATGCTTGCCAAGATACAGGGCTTTGGAATAATTTTTCTCATAGGCCTGAGCATATTTGTTATAGTCAATGATATATCAATGCTGCCCTTTGTGCAGAATCTTTTTAAGTGAAGAGGAGGTGGATGTGTTAAATCTAAAGCAGTATACAGTGGAACGCCCTGGCTGGGAAGATGAAGTTTTCCTTGAGCTTGACAAAATTCAATCTGGAGAACTACTGGAAAGGGAGGGTGTTTTTAGCTTTTTTTATGAGAATATAACAGATCCCAGCACTACACTATTTTTGAAGAGTAGCAAAGAGGTTCGTTTTTTTTATGTAGATCATGATGATTTTCTTTATGACATAATGGAACTTGTCCCAGCATGGAATCTTGATGTTATTGAAAACGTTTTAAAGATAAATATGATTTTTAATCTCCAGGGCAATGTAATAGCCATACCTTTTAATTTTGATCTAAAAAAAGAGGTCTTCAGAAATGCTCTTATAATGCTTGGAGAGAGTGGCAAATTTAGCATAACCTATATGTCTATACTCTATGGAGGCTTTGTCTTTGAAAAAAAAGTGGACTTTGCTCTGCCTCAATCAATAATAGATACGTTAAATACTCTTAAATAAAAAAAGGGAGCAACCCCTTAAATTTGCTCCCAACCCCTTTTATCTTCAAGCAGATGCTTATTTTAGCATCTGTTAGTTTGCAGTGTTAATGGTAATCTTTTTGGGCTTTACAGCCTCATGCTTATAGAGCAACAGAGTGAGAACCCCATCTTCAAATTTTGCCTCAACCTTGTTGCTGTCTATATCATTGCCAATTCTAAAGCTTCGTTTGTAATCCATATTGCTGAATTCAGAATATCTGATTTGCCTGCCTGCATTGTCCTCCAGGACGCTTTTCCCTTCAATGAGCAGTTCGTTATTTTCCACAGTGATGTCTATGGAATCCTTTGTTGCGCCTGGCATTTCAAGTTTCAAGCAATAGAGATCCTCTGTCTCATATATATCTGCAACAGGGACATATACCCTTCTTGAGGATTTGCTTTCACTAATAAGAGATTTATCTGTTGCCATAGGTCCCTCCTTATTTAATATCAATTTTTCTTGGTTTTGAATCTTCTGATTTTTCAAGATGGATTGTTAAAATTCCATCCTTTAAATCAGCCCGGATATTGTCATGGCTAATTCTAAAGGGGAGTTTTATGGATTTTTTAAATTCTCCAAAAAATCTTTCCTTTCTAAGATAAGCCTTTTCTTCATAATCAGCCTTCTTTTCCCCAGATATTATGAGGCTGTCGTCAATTATTTCAATATCAAGGTCATCGGCCTTAATACCTGGCATGAGGGAGGTAATTATGAGTTTATCTCCCTCCTCTTCAATTCTCACATAGGGGAATTCTCTGTAAGGCTCATAAGATGTCCTTCTTGAGAAGAAGTCATCAAAGAGATCCCTTAAATTCATAATATCATCAAAGAAATTGTATGTATACATAGAAGCCTCCTTATTTTACATTGATTTTGATAGTTTTTGAGTCACTGTGCTTTTCTTTTGGCATAGTAATAGTTAAAACGCCATTTTTAAGCTCAGCCTTGATTTCCTCATGCTTGATGCCTGCTGGCAGATTTATTGAACGGCAGAAAGAACCCATGCTTCTTTCTGAAATAACCCATCCCTTCTTTTTATCTTCTTTTTCTTCAACTCTCTGTCCTGAGATTGTCAGTATATTATCCTGAAGGGAAACATTGAGATTCTTTTCTTCAATTCCTGCTACATCAGCCTTGATGTAGACATTTTTTTCATCGTCATAGACATCTATAGCAGGAAGCCACTGTGAATCAAAGAAATCAACAGGACTTAAGCTGAAAAATTCATCAAAGAGCCTGTCCATTCTGTCTTTTAAAGAACGAACATCTGGCAAGTTTGAGTTGTTGGTTTTTCTTACAAGTCCAAATTTCATAGCAACCTCCTTTTCATTTTCTTGATTTGTTAGCACTCATCTTTATTGAGTGCTAACAATAATATAATAACTGCCTTTTAAATCGTCAATACTTTGATAAAAAATTTTTTCAATTTTTTAAAATTTCTTTCAAAATTTGGGATTTTTTTTTATTTACCTTGACTTTAAAGCCTTCTTTGTTAAGATGTCTTTTAGTTGATTACATATTTGTTCTTCTATTGCTTTCCTAAGTTTTTCTTCGGGTAAAATCCATAGTAAATACAATCGTAATCTCACACAGGGTAATACCCTTATTATAATTTTAGGAGTCCTATAATGGCACAATCAAACGGCACTGTAAAGTGGTTCAACGAACAAAAAGGCTTTGGTTTTATTACATCAAACAAGGGACAGGATATTTTTGTTCATCACACAGGAATAAACTCTTCCGGTTTTAAAACTCTTCCAGAAGGCGCTGAGGTTACTTTTGATACAGAAAGAGGCGAAAAAGGCCCAAGAGCTATCAATGTAACTGTTATATAAATATAGCAGACTTAAGTCTAAAGCTTTTGCTTTTGTTGAGGAAAAGGGATGTGATTTTACACACCCCTTTTTTGTTTAAGTTATACCTCTTTTTTAACTTTATCAAAGAGTTCTGTTATTTCTGCTGGAGGCTCATTATCTATAAGGCTTACGATAAATATTGCAGCCAGGGATATAATAAAGGCAGGAACAATCTCGTATAGGCTAAAAATCCCTCCAAAATGTTGTGAGAGGTTTTTCCATACAATAACTGTAATCCCTCCTGCAAGAATTCCAGCCAATGCTCCTTTAGCTGTTGCTCGCCTCCAGAAAAGAGCTACCAGAACAACTGGACCAAAGGTAGAACCAAGTCCTGCCCAGGCGAAGGATACTACCTTAAAGACTGAACTGTTTGGATTAAGTGAGATTGAATAAGCAACAATGGCTATTATCATAACTGCAATTCGTCCTGCTTTTACCAGATCAGCTTGAGAGGCATCCTTTTTGAAAAAGGTCTTGTAGAAGTCCTCTGATATGGATGAGGCTGCAACGAGAAGCTGGGAGTCTGCTGTACTCATAATTGCTGCAAGTATTGCAGAAAGCAGAATACCTGCCATAAAGGTAAAAAATAGAGATTGCACCATCACCATGAATATTTTTTCTGAATCAGCTCCTCCGAGAGGGGCAGCTGCTGTGTAGGCTCTTCCTATTATGCCTATAAAGATTGCAGATGCCAGTGATATAATTACCCAGATCATTCCTATGATTCTGGCATCTCTTATGTTTTTGGGGCTATCAATCCCCATAAAGCGAACAAGTATGTGAGGCATTCCAAAATATCCCAGTCCCCAGGCTGCAGATGATATTATTGCAATTGCACTTAAGTTATTGCCTGATATATCCTTTGTTATGGAGAGCATCCATGGACTTATTTGATTGATCTTTTCAAGTGCAGGAGTTGATCCGCCAAGAGACATTAAAGCAGCTATAGGAACTACTATTGCTGCAAAGAGCATAATAAATCCCTGGATTAGGTCTGACCATGAAACAGCAAAAAATCCCCCAAGGAATGTATAGAGCACAAGAACTCCACCGCCAATTAAAATAGCATATTCATATTTTATACCAAATACTGTATTAAAAAGCTTACCTCCAGCTATAAAGCCTGAGGATACATAAAGAGTAAAAAATATTACTATAAAAATTGAGCTTATAAGTCGTAGCAAATGGGTTTTGTCGCCAAAGCGGTTTTCAAAAAAATCAGCAAGAGTTAATGAGTCATTTGCCATTTTTGTGTAAATGCGCAATCTCTTTGCAACCAGCCTCCAGTTGAGATAAGTGCCAAGTGCAAGACCTGCAGCAAGCCAGAATGATTCACCAAAGCCAGAAACGTAAGCAAGCCCTGGAAGCCCCATGAGGAGCCAACCGCTCATGTCTGATGCTTGAGCACTTAAGGCTGTTACCCATTTACCTATGCCTCTTCCCCCAAGGACATAGTCTGAGAGATCCTGAGATCTCCTGGAGAAATAAATTCCAACAGCAAGCATAGCAATAAGATAGAGGCCAAAGGCCACAATAATACCTGTTTGGACTAACATAAAATCTCTTGTTTTTTATTTTTTAGTATAAACCTTCTGTGTATTTATACTACAATCTCATGTGAGGAGCTACTGTCTCCTCTCATGAGATTTTTATTTGTTGTAAGATTTGATATTTTTAAAATGCAGGTATAAATTTTTCAAGTGAAAATCTATCTTCCCATTTTTTGATAGGAATCATCTCTCCACCTTTGAGCCTCTGAGTTATTTGGATTAAGTTCCAGCACCTTATTGTAATATTCATAGGCCCTATCAAAGCGATTTGTAAACCAGTAGCAATTTGCAAGGTTAAACCATGCGTTTTCATAATTGGGATCATAGGTGACAGCTTTTTCAAAGGCTGCAATGGCTTTTTCCCAATTCTTTTGCATATAATAGGCAAGTCCAAGGTTATAGTTGTTTATGGCATTTGTGGGATTATATTGAACTGCCAGCAGTGAATACCTTTCTGCAGATTTGTAGTCTCCAAGTGCATAATAGGATATAGCCATTTCATTATATGCCCTATCGTTTTTTGGGTCCTTTGCCAGAGCTTTTTTGAATTCTGCTATAGCTGCATTGTAGTTTCTTTTATTATAATAGGTTTGCCCTAAGGTTACAATGGCATCTATATACTCAGGGTTGAGATTTAGTGCATTTTTAAAAGAAATCTCTGCGCTGTCCCATTTGGATGGATTGGAATATCCCTGTTGATAATAGGCAAGGGCCAGGGTGTAGTGATGTTGGGCTGTTTTGGGGTCTGCTTCCACTGTTTTTAAGGCATAGTATTCGCTATTATAGTAGTCGCCCTTCCCATAATATATCAAAGCAATTCCATGGAGTGCTGGCGCGTGCTTTGGATTAACTTTCAGTATTTCCATGTATTGATTCAGAGCATTTTCTTTATCCCCTATGGTTGAGTAAGAATGAGCAAGAGCCCATCTGGCAATTATTAACTCTGGGTTTATTCTCAGACATTCCATTATGTATCTATTTGATTCTGTGCCAGCTTTAGCCATTTCTTTATATCCATAGTTTTTTAGCTGAGCCATAATCTCAAGGGTTTCAGCATCTTGCCTATTGAGTCTATATGCCTCATCAATGGATTTCTGGGCAAGGTCAAACTCGGAATTGTTGAGATAGGCCATGCTCAGGGCTCTGTGTGTCTGATAGAGATTGCGTCCATATTCTACAGCCTTTTTCCCCTGTTCTACTGCTATTTTAAGATAGGGCTGCCAGTTCCCATTTGCATATTTGATTTGATATCCCCATAGAGCATTGACCTCAGATAGCCCCGCCCAGGCCAGTGCATATTTGGGATCATATTTTAAGGCCTTTTCGTAATATTCTATTGCCAGAGGATAATTCTTTACATCATACTGTATTTGCTCCATACGCCCTTTGATGTAATATTGATATGCTGTGTAGTTTTCTGTGGATTTGGTATACTCTTCAATATTATTTTTTCGCTCTATTGGTATGGAGGATTTTGATATGCCAGTGCTTCCAGTAATTCTGTTCATCAATTCCTTTGCCAGCTCTTCCTGAAGCATAAATATATCATCAGGATATTTGCCGTGGACATTAACTCCTTTTAAAACCTTTCCTGTGTTTACCTCCATGAATTTTGCTGTAAGCTGAATCTGACTGCCAATTTTATTAAAGCTTCCATAGATTATGTAATCTCCATCTAACTTTTCCTTTGTAAGCTCTCTAAGCTTCTCCATATCCTTTTCTTCGTTTACTCCTATGGTTTGCTTAAAGCTTGCGTTATTAAGGAGATGTCGTTTTACTCTATCTGAGTCAATTATGATAAAATTATCCACAGTGGACAGTGCACCAGATAGAGTTTCACTTATTCCAACAGTAAGAGTTTCAAGCTCAGAATTCTTTTCTTTGTTTAGCTTGTCAAAGGGCATTACCACTATTTTATAGCTTTGAGAAAATAGGAGTTGTGTAAAAAGAAATATAAATGAAAAACTAAATATAATACTTCTGAGAGCTTTCATAAATTCTCCTTGTTTATGATCCTTACTTCTGATATAGGTGTAAATATAGCATAGAATATAAAAAAATCTACTTTTTTATTAATTGGATTTGAAATATCCATGGATTTTTTATATACTTTCCACTAATTATTCCTAAATATAATTTTTAGTGTAAAATCAAGAAAATATTATCCCAGCAGCCGAAGGTGGCGTGGATAGTAGAGTTTTTTATTTTAAAATAAGTTAAGGAATGGTAGTGTATACTTTCATCATTTATTCCATAAAATTTTTCAGTAATGATTTCTAAAGATATATTTTAAATAAATATATTATGAGAACATTGAACCACATAGATATTAAAGAATTAACATTGAAAATTTTTTGCTGTTTTTTGATTTTTTAAAATTTAGTTGATTTACTTTATTATTGAAAGTACTGTATTTGTAATTTTAATATGTTTTCTTTTCCAGAGAGGTGTATATGCCAGAGATTAAGGTTCATATTTGGTTTGAAAAAGAGGGTGGAGTCTTTTTTGGTAAGGGTAGGTATGAGCTTTTAAAGATGATTGATAAGGTTGGGAATCTTAAACTTGCGGCAAAGGAACTTCACATGTCCTATAGAGCAGCATGGGGTAAAATAAAAAAAACTGAGGAGACTCTTGGTAAGCCTTTAATAGAAAAGAGCTCAAATAAAGAAGGCTATCACCTAACTCCTCTCGGCAAGTTTTGCATAGAAGAATTTGAGTCAGTATATAGAGATGTAAATGACTACTGTAGTGAAAGAAGTGCAAAGATGATTGCAAAAATAAAAAACTTTGATATTTAAGAGTGTAAATTTTTTATTTTTATTTCTAAGGACGTCTTTTGCTGCTGCAATAAATTATTGGAGCATTTTATTCCATGTAAAGATTAAAGAAGTGGTATTGTATTTTTTTTGAAATTTTTATTTTTTTTATTGCCATATAAACAGTTGGATCTTTTCGTTTAAGTGCTAATCTTTATATATAAATCATTGGAAATTTTTCATAATTCTTAATTCTTAGAGTCGGAGGGCATATGGATGACTTTCTGATTTTTGACGGTATCTCAAAGAGCTTTGGCAATCATAAAGTTCTTGATAATGTCTCTCTGACAATAAAGAAGGGTGAGATCTTTTCTCTCCTTGGACCAAGCGGTTGTGGCAAGACTACCTTGTTGCGCATCTGCGCTGGACTTGAGGAGCCAGATTCAGGCAGGATTATTCTAAATGGTGAAGATATAACTAATTTGAGTCCAAATAAAAGAGCAGTAAATACTGTCTTCCAAAATTATGCTTTATTCCCTCACTTAACTGTTTTTGAAAACATTGCCTTTGGCCTTAGAATAGCGGGTGTTAAAGAAAGCGTTATAAAAGAAGAGGTTTATAAATACCTAGAACTCATACAGCTAACAGACCATGCAAATAAAAGACCAGATAAACTAAGCGGTGGCCAAAAGCAACGGGTTGCAATTGCCCGAGCATTGATAAACAAGCCAAAGGTTTTGCTCCTTGATGAGCCTTTGGCTGCTCTTGATCTCAAACTGCGCCAGAGAATGCTTGTTGACCTTGATAATATTCACGACGAGGTCGGTATTACTTTTTTGTATGTCACTCATGACCAGAGTGAGGCTATGAGCTTGAGTGATACAATTGCT